>JAHJOG010000287.1 GCA_018820395.1 Gammaproteobacteria bacterium
ATGCCAAAGCCGAACGCCTGAGGACGGTCAACGCGTCGCTCGAAGACCCCACCGTCTGGAACGATCCCAAGAAGGCACAGGAACTCGGTCGCGAGAAGAAGTCGCTCGACGACGTGGTCGTGACCCTCGACCGGCTCACCAGCGGCCTGGCGGACAACTCCGAGCTTTTCGAGATGTCCAAGGAAGAAGGCGACATGGAGGGCTTGCAGTCGATCGCCGATGACGCAGCCAAGCTCGAAGCCGACATCAAACAGCTCGAATTCCGCCGGATGTTCAACAACCCGGCCGACCCGCTCAATGCCTTCGTCGACATCCAGGCCGGCGCCGGTGGCACCGAGGCCTGCGATTGGGCCAGCATGCTGCTGCGCCAGTACCTCAAGTACGCGGAGCGCAAGGGCTTCAAGACGCAGATCGAAGACGAAACCCCCGGCGACACGGCCGGCATCAAGGGAGCGACCATCAAGGTCGAGGGCGAATACGCCTTCGGGCTGCTGCGCACCGAAACCGGCGTGCACCGCCTGGTGCGCAAATCGCCCTTCGATTCGTCGGGCGGGCGGCACACCAGCTTCGCGAGCATCTTCGTCTACCCCGAGATCGACGACTCTATCGAGATCGACATCAACCCGGCCGACGTGCGCGTCGACACCTACCGCGCCAGCGGTGCCGGCGGCCAGCACATCAACAAGACCGACTCCGCCGTGCGGCTCACGCACATCCCGACCGGTATCGTGGTGCAGTGCCAGGACGGTCGCAGCCAGCACAGCAACCGCGACGTGGCCTGGAAACGGCTCCGCTCGCGCCTGTACGACCACGAGATGCGCAAGCGCCAGGAAGAGCAGCAGAAGCTCGAAGACAGCAAGACCGATGTCGGCTGGGGCCACCAGATCCGCAGCTACGTGCTGGACAACAGCCGCATCAAGGACCTGCGCACCAACGTCGAGATCTCGGCCACGCAGAAGGTGCTCGACGGCGACCTCGACGTCTTCATCGAAGCGTCGCTGAAGCAAGGCGTCTGATGAAGACCGAGGCCCTGATCTTCGACATGGACGGCACCATGATCGACTCGATGCCCTGGCATGCGAAGTCGTGGATGGCGTTCGTGAAGCTTCACGGCCTCGACCTGGACGCCGCCGAGATCCTGGCGCGCACCACGGGCCGCACCGGCGCCGAATGCATGCGGGAAATCTTCGAGCGCGATCTGTCCGACGCCGAATGCGAAGCCTTCGTCCATGAAAAAGAAGCGCTCTACCGCACGATGTTCCAGGACAACTTCACCGAAGTCGCGGGCTTCACGGCCTTTGCGGCAGAGGCCGCGGCCCGCGGGCTCAAGGTGGCGGTCGGCACCGCGGGCGACCGGCACAACATCGAGTTCGCCATGTCGCGGCTCAAGATGGTTCCGATGCCCGACGCCATCGTCGGCGGCGACGAAGGCTTCACCGGCAAGCCCACGCCGGCCATTTTTCTCGAAGCGGCGAAACGCATCGGCGTGGCGCCGGAACGCTGCATCGTCTTCGAAGACGCGCCATTCGGCATCGAGGCCGCGCGCCGGGGCGGCATGCGCGCCGTGGCGGTCTGCAGCTCGCACTCGGCCGCCGAACTCGCCGGCCCTCACGTGATCGCCGCGGTGCGTGACTTTCACGAACTTGCCCAATCTAATTTTCTGGAGACACATCGATGATGTTGCGTGATGCCCAAGGGCAACCGGTGGCGATCCGGCGCGAGGACTACACCGCGCCGGCCTGGTGGATCGACACGGTCGACCTGACCTTCGACCTCGACCCCGCCAAGACCCGCGTGCTCAACCGCATGCGCCTGCGCCGCAATCCCGACGTGCCCGCGCAGCCGCTGCGGCTCGACGGAGACGAACTCAACCTGGCCCGCGTGATGGTCGACGGCCAGGGCGCGTCGTTTCGCGTCGAAGCCAGCCAGCTGGTGATCGACAACCTGCCCGACAGCTTCGAGCTCGAGATCTTCACCACCTGCTGCCCCGTCAAGAACACCAAGCTGATGGGCCTCTTCGTCAGCGAAGACACCTTCTTCACGCAGTGCGAGGCCGAGGGCTTCCGGCGCATCACCTATTTCCTCGACCGGCCCGACGTGATGGCCAGCTACACGGTCACGCTGCGCGCCGCCAAGGCCGCCTACCCGGTGCTGCTGTCGAACGGCAACCTGGTCGAACATGGCGATCTGCCCGAAGGCCGGCACTTCGCCAAGTGGGTCGACCCGTTCCGCAAGCCGAGCTACCTGTTCGCGCTGGTGGCCGGCAAGCTGGTCGCGCGCGAGCAGCGCATTCGGGCACGCAACGGCAAGGAACATCTGCTGCAGGTCTACGTGCGCGCCGGCGACCTCGACAAGACCGAGCACGCGATGAACTCGCTCATCCACTCTGTGCTGTGGGACGAGGCCCGCTTCGGCCTGCCGCTCGACCTCGACCGCTTCATGATCGTTGCCACCAGCGACTTCAACATGGGCGCGATGGAGAACAAGGGCCTGAACATCTTCAACACCAAGTACGTGTTGGCCAATCAGGCCACCGCCACCGACGCCGACTACAGCAACATCGAAAGCGTCGTTGGTCACGAGTACTTCCACAATTGGAGCGGCGACCGCGTCACCTGCCGCGACTGGTTCCAGCTGTCGCTGAAAGAAGGCCTCACCGTCTTCCGCGACCAGGAATTCAGCCAGGACCTGTGTGCCGAAGCCTCGGCGCGCGCCGTGAAACGCATCGAGGACGTGCGGGTGCTGCGCACCGCGCAGTTCCCCGAAGACTCGGGCCCCATGGCCCATCCGGTGCGGCCCGACAGCTACATCGAGATCAGCAACTTCTACACCGTCACCATCTACGAAAAAGGCGCCGAGGTCGTGCGCATGATGCAGACGCTGGTCGGCCGCAAGGGCTTCGAGCGCGGCATCACGCTGTACTTCGAGCGCCACGACGGCCAGGCCGTGACCTGCGACGACTTCGCGCAGGCGATTGCCGATGCCAATCCCGATTCCGCCCTCGCGCAGTTGCTGCCGCAGTTCAAGCGCTGGTACAGCCAGTCGGGCACACCCCGCCTCGCCGCGCGCGGCACCTACGACGCGGCGGCGCGCAGCTACACGCTGAGCTTCGAGCAAAGCTGCCCGCCCACGCCCGGCCAGCCGGTCAAGGAACCCTTCGTCATTCCGGTCAACCTGGGCCTGCTCGGCCAGGACGGCCGCGAACTCGCGCTGCAGATGAACGGCGAAGACCACGCGGCACCCGGCACGCGCATGCTCGTGCTCACGGGCGAGCGCGAAGACTTCACCTTCGTCGACGTCGACGAAGAGCCCGTGCCCTCGATCCTCCGCGGCTTCAGCGCGCCGGTGATCCTGGAGCATGCGTACACCGACGCCCAGCTGCTCACGCTGCTGGCCAACGACACCGACCCGTTCAATCGCTGGGAAGCCGGCCAGCGCCTGGCGCTGCGCGCGGCCATGGCCGCCATCGAGGCGCCGACCACCACCGACGAAGCGGCCGTGCTCGACCCGGCCTTCATCGACGCGATGCGCAGCGTGCTGCGCGACGCGCGGCTCGACTCGGCGTTCAAGGAACTGGTGCTCACCCTGCCCTCCGAGACCTACATCGCCGAGCAACTCGCCGTGGTCGACCCGCAGCGCGTGCACCGCGTGCGCGAAGCCATGCGTGCGCAGCTCGCCGCCGCCCTGTTCGCCGACTGGGAACAGACCTACGAAGAAAACCAGGACACGGGCGCCTACCGGCCCGACCCGGTGTCGTCCGGACGCCGCGCCCTCACCGGCCTGGCGCTGTCGTACCTCTGCCTCGCCGCGCGCGCCACCGGCGACACCGTGTGGCCCGGCAAGACGCTGCAGCGCTTCAAGGACGCCGGCAACATGACCGACCGCTTCAACGCACTCAACGCGCTGGTCTCGTCGGGTCACGCCTTGGCCGCGCAGGCGCTGGCGCGCTTCCACTCGATCTTCAAGCACGAGGCGCTGGTCATCGACAAGTGGTTCTCGCTGCAGGCCGGCGCGCCCGACCGCGGCGGCGACGTGCTGCCGCTGGTCAAGCAGCTCATGAAGCATCCTGACTTTTCGATCAAGAACCCCAACCGCGCGCGCAGCGTCATCTTCAGCTACTGCAGCGCCAACCCAGGCGCCCTGCACCGGCTCGACGGCTCCGGCTACGCGTTCTGGGCCGACCGCGTGATCGAACTCGACGCCATCAACCCGCAAGTCGCCGCCCGCCTCGCACGCGCGCTCGACCGCTGGAGCCGCCTGGCCGAGCCCTATCGCAGCGCCGCGCGCCAGGCCATCGCCCGCGTCGCCACCCAATCCGACCTCAGCAAGGACACCCACGAAGTCGTGACCCGCGCCCTGGTGGATTAGTTGCTCGCCCCCAGGCTTCGCGCACTGCGTGTCGCTTCGCCAACCCCCTGCCGGGGGCAACACCGGCGGCCCGGCAAAAGCCGGTTCCGCGGTGTTTCACGGATAGAAACTTATTCATTGCGCAGGAACAAGAAAATGCCTCAGCACAAGATCTCGCTCACCCGCTATCTGGTCGAACAGCAACGCGCCGACGGCCTCATCCCCGGCCAGCTGCGCCTCTTGCTCGAAGTCGTCGCACGCGCCTGCAAGAGCATCAGCCAGGCCGTCAACAAGGGCGCGCTCGGCGGCGTGCTCGGCTCCGCCGAAAGCGAAAACGTGCAGGGCGAAGTGCAGAAGAAGCTCGACATCATCGCCAACGAAGTGCTGATCGAAGCCAACGAATGGGGCGGCCACCTCGCCGCCATGGCCAGCGAAGAGATGGACAGCATCTACGTCGTGCCCAACCGCTACCCGCAGGGCGAATACCTGCTGCTGTTCGATCCGCTCGACGGCAGCAGCAACATCGACGTCAACGTGAGCATCGGCACCATCTTCAGCGTGCTCAAGAAGCCCGACGACACGCCCGGGGTGCAGGAGTCCGACTTTCTGCAGGCCGGCAACCGCCAGGTCGCCGCCGGCTACTGCGTGTACGGCCCGCAGACCACGCTGGTGCTCACCGTGGGCAACGGCGTCGCCATGTTCACCCTCGACCGTGAACAGGGCTCTTTCATGCTCACGCAGGAAGACGTGCGCATCCCCGCCGACACGCGCGAATTTGCCGTGAACATGAGCAACATGCGCCATTGGGACGCACCCGTCAAACGCTACATCGACGAATGCCTCGCCGGCAAGGAAGGCCCGCGCGGCAAGGACTTCAACATGCGCTGGATCGCCAGCATGGTCGCCGACGTGCACCGCATCCTCATGCGCGGCGGCGTCTTCCTCTACCCCTGGGACAAGCGCGAGCCCGAAAAGGCCGGCAAGCTGCGCCTCATGTACGAAGCCAACCCCATGAGCTGGATCGTCGAACAGGCCGGCGGCGCGTCCACCGACTGCCGCCAACGCATCCTCGACCTCCCTCCCACCAAGCTCCACCAACGCGTCGCCGTCGCCATGGGCTCCAAGAACGAAGTCGAGCGCCTGACCAGCTATCACGGTTCGCTATAATCGCGGGCTTAGCCGGTGTAGCTCAGTCGGTAGAGCAGCTCATTCGTAATGAGAAGGTCGGGTGTTCGATTCATCTCTCCGGCACCAATCGCAGTAAAGAAGGTCCGCTATCTTTTTGGTAGCGGACTTTCTTTTTTGCGCGCTCTGTGGAGCCGCCATGCAGCCCGTTGATGCATCCGCAGTGCCATCCGCGGGAACAGCCAATGCCAGCGGACCCGACCGAAGTCAGATCGACTTGTCGTGGCCGTCACTCCGATGCGTTTCCTCCGGGAGTAGCCAGCGGAACACAGCGGTGAATCCCCCGGCCAAGATCGGAAAAGCGACGCCGGCGACCAGCGAGAGCCGAAGGTAGACCAACGACAGTTCTCCGTCGGATTCGAGTTGCCACAACGCCAACAGACCGAGGACGGCAAGGAGCCAAAACCCGCCGATGAGTAGCGGGACGCGATGGCTCGCCTGTTTCTGGATTTCCAAAGTGATGGCCCCCGCAGTGATCTCGTTGGTGAAACCTTAGGCATTCGCTGCCTACACGATGTAGGAATCCGCCGCTTGGAAATGTGAACTTTTCACATCAAAAAGGGAGCGATGAACAGTGTCAGTGAGCGACGATTTGAAGTTAGTACACCCGACGATTACAACGAGATCTTCACGCCGAGCCGGCGTCAAGAGTTGGAAATTGCCCGGCTGGCCGAAGCGAAGCGACGCCTCGACGGGTGGAAGCGCAACCTAGGCACAGTGCTCGTCATTTGCCTTGTATGCGCGGCAATCTGGTTGATGAAGACCTAGTCGTCTGTCGGTACCGGCTCCAGCTCGGCAAGGCCTGCATCGAATGCAGCTGTGAGTCCCCCAGAGGTCCACCGCGACCTTCTCGAGGTCCAGCTGGCGCTTTGGAGGTATGCAGCGTCGCCCAGATAGATCCTGCGAGACCCATTAAGGGCGTATGCTGAACCAGCCTCCACGTCGCTCCTCCACCACGAATGCTGACGTGCACATCGGATGCCCCGACCAAGCACGATACGCGACTCTCCGAGGCCTATTCAAGTCTTCGAGCGCGAGGCGGTCACCACTGTCCGTTGCTGCCAAGCGCAGCGTGAGGAAACGCCGATGCTCAGCTCTACGCCGGTCACGAGGCCGAGAGACATCGTCGTCGTCGGCGGGTCGGTCGAGGCACTGTCCGACCTGGTCCGTATCACCATTGCCTTGCCAAAAGACTACCTGTCGGTTGTTCTCGTGGCTCTGCAGCGCCCACCCGGTAAGCAGCCGCGCGCCGAATCCATCGCCCAGTTCCGATCGCCGCTGCCTGCGGACTACGCCGTGGACGGCGAGGCGTTGGAGAGGGGCCGGGTCTACATTGCGCCTCCCAACAAACTGATGAGCGTCAGTGCGAAAGACACGATCTCGCTCCAAGACGACGCAACCGGCAAGATGGCCGGCGAAGCCGTCGACCGGCTGTTCATCTCGGCGGCAGCCGTCTATGGAAATCGAGTCGTAGGGGTTGTTCTGTCAGGGGTCGGTACCGACGGCACTGAGGGACTGAAAGCCATTCACGCGGCGGGTGGGTTGGGCATCGTGCAGAGCCCGGCCGACGCTTCTCACCGCGAAATGCCGGTCAGCGCGATCTTGGGGGACCACCCCGACATGATCGCGATTCTGGACGACATTCCCAAGGCAATACTTCAGTTGACCAAGTAGGCGCGAAGCGGTGGTCAGCGCGCGAGCCAAGGACGCTGCCAAGCTGTCCGTGCGTCCTGCTGCGATGCGTGTGCGGGCCTGAAGCCCTGACCGGAACGACCGATCGTGCGTCATCGCCGTCCCAGGTCGACCGCTTCAGACCTCTTCCGGGGACGGACGCTCGAGCCGTTCGACGCCCAGCAGCTTGAGCATGTGCTTCTCGTACGCCGGCTCCGAACTTCCAGTCTTCATCTTGTAGATGAAATACTTCTCGAAGGCGACCTTGGCATAGTGCACCCAGCGTCCCTTCTTGAACCAGTTGACGTTGCGCGGCGGGATTTGCGGCAGGGCCACGAAGGCGGCGCCGGTGTCGCCCATGTCGGCCAGGCAGATGGCGTTCCAGGTGCCCTTGGCTTCGGCCGGCTTGCCCGCGAGTTCCGCGACGATGTTGCTCACGATGGCCGTGACCATGGTCTCGATCATGTAGCCGGTCTTCGGTGCGCCGGTGGGCACCGGCGTGACCTCCACCGGCGGGATTGCCACGCACACGCCCGCGGCGAAGATGTTGCGGTACTTCTTGCTTCGCTGATGCTCGTCGATGAGCACGAAGCCGCGCGGATTGCACAGCCCTTCGACCGCGGCCACGGCGTCGACGCCCTTGAAGGCAGGCAGCATCATGCTGAACTTGAAGGGCAGCTCGTGCTCCTTCTTGACGGCGCCCTGGTCATCGAGTTCGGTGACGAACATCTTGTCCGATTCGACGCGCGTCACCTTGGCGTTGGTGATCCACTTGATGTCGTTGTTGCGGAACTCGGTCTCCAGCATGGTCTTCGAATCGCCCACGCCGCCCAGCCCGAGGTGGCCGATGTAGGGCTCGCTGGTCACGTACGTGATGGGCACCTTCTTGCGCAGCTTGCGGCGCTTGAGGTCGGTGTTGAAGATGAAGGCGAACTCGTAGGCAGGGCCGAAGCACGACGCTCCGGGCATGGCTCCGATGACGGCCGGCCCGGGGTCCTGCAGGAAATGCTCGTACTGCGCATAGGCCTTCTCCGCGTGGTCCACGACACAGATCGACTGCGTGTGACCCTCGGGTCCCGCACCCGGCACTTCATCGAAGGACAGCTTGGGTCCGGTCGTGATGACGAGGTAGTCGTAGGCGATCGAGCTGCCGTCCTGCAACTCGACGACGTTGCCCGGCGCGTCGATGCGCGTCACGCGCTGGGCGACGAACGCGATGCCCCGCTTCTCGAGAGGCGCCCGGATGGGAAAAGTGATCGCCTCGCGTTCCCGCCACCCGACGGCCAGCCAGGGATTGGACGGCACGAACTGGAAGTAGTCGACTGCATTGACCACCGTGACGCGGTGATCGCGGCTCAACTTCTCGCGCAGCTCGTAAGCCGCGGGCATGCCGCCGGTGCCGGCGCCGAGTATGACGATGTGGGCCATGAAAGTCTCCTTTGAATGGGATGAACGAGCGACCGGGGTGATCCGTCAGCGCGTGCCGGGTCCGTCCAGGCTGGCATTGACGGCTCTCAACTGCGTCTCGTCGAGTTGCCCGACGAGCGCCGCGAGGCGCAGGCGATCCAACAGCACGGCGATGCGCGCCTGCAGCAGTGCGAGCTCGGCGGTCGACGCGTCGTTCTCGGCATTGAGAAGGTCGAGCGTCGTGCGGTCACCGACTTGTCGTCCGAGGCGCGTGGCGTCACGGCGCGCCAACGTCGCCTTCAGCGACTCGGTGAGGGCCCTGACCCGCCCCGCGCCGACGTCGAGCCCGAGCCATGCTGCACGCGTCTGCTGAGCGACTTGCTGGGCGCCGCGGTCGGCGTCGGCAGCGGCTTGTTCGACGCGTTGCAGCGCTTCTTCCTGCTTGGCGCTTCGATAGCCCCCGGTGTAGAGCGGCACGGTGAGCTGGACGCCGATGAGCGCGTTGGTCGCGCGGTTGCTCGCGGCGCCGAAATCGCCGGAACCGCGCAGCCGGTCCTGGCCGACCTGAGCGACCAGGTCGAGCGTGGGCGAGGCCAGCGCACCGAACTTGGCGGCTTCGAGCTGCGCCACCTCGGTCGCAGTCTTCTGTTGGCGCAGTTGAAGGTTGCGCAGCTGCGTGTCCGCGATCCATTCGGCCAGCGGCCGCGAGGTCGACGGCGGCGCATCGTCGGCCGGCCGGAGCGCTTGCAGGCTGACGTCCGGCAGCCCCGTGACGTCGGACAACGCCGCGCGGGCGAGCTGCAGCTGCATCTCTGCGGCCAGCACCTGGGCATTGACGGCCTGTGCGCGTGCCCCGGCCTCGTACGTGTCGGTCACGGGCAAGTCGCCGATCCGAAACCGGTCGTTGGCCTCGGTGCTGGCCTGCGCGACCGAAGCCTGCTGACGACGCAGCACGCGCAAGGACTCGGCGGCGAGCACGGCGTCGAAATAGCGTTCGGCAGTGCGCAGGATCAGCGCTTGCTGCGCAGCCTGCCATTGAAGATCGGCCACGTCGGCCGAGCGCTCGAGCTGTGCCTGCTGCGCGTCGCGTTCGCGGCTCACGAGCGGTTGGCGCGCCTGCAGCATCCAGCGCGTGGCGTTGCCGTCGTCGATGGAGGTGATGAAGTCGGCACCGCTCGATTGGCCGAAGCCAGGCGCGGAGAACTGGGCGCCTCGCGTGGCCGTGTCGCTGCTCGCGCGTCCGAGGGTGCCGCTGAACTGCACGGTCGGCCGCCAAAGGGCTGTGGCCTGGCCGCGGCGCGCCTCTCCGGCGCGCTGCGCTGCGCGGGCGGACCTCGTCTCCAGATCGTTTCGTTCCGCGGCGCGCCACGCCTCCAACAGGTCGGTGGCCCCGACCGGCTGGATCAGCAGCGCGGCGAGTGCAGCGCTCCACACAGCGGCGGTCGTATGGCGCATCAGACTGCCCGCGGGCCCACGTTGTGCCGAACCCAGGTCACGAGCTCGGCGGCCGGCACGGCCCCCGATC
>JAHJOG010000320.1 GCA_018820395.1 Gammaproteobacteria bacterium
GTAAGCATCCGGTGAGAGCCGCAGGCGCTCAAGCAGTTTCGCGGTTTGGCCAAAGGAACGGTGCAGAACCGAGAACGAAACCCAGAAACGCGGCCTGGAGTGGTAATGCGACTTTGAAGCCCGGAATGCCAAGCACGAAGAATCCGTAAGAATTTGCAGCGACGTCGGAGATCATAATCGCTACGGCAAGCGCCAGACCAACCCGAAGTTTGCCGAGCAGCAGCAGGCCTATAGTGGCCAGGTCGAGGAAGAGCAGCGCAGACCAGAATGCTTCCAACAGGGCCGGAGCCCAGTTGTAGGGCCGCGCGCCGTAGCTGAGAAAATCCCTGCCATGATTGAAAGCGCCAACGGCAAAGCATGCGACGTAGACGCCAAGTACGGCTCTTTGCGTCAAGGAGTGCTTTCTAATGGTTTGGCTCAATGTTTCCAGTTCCATGGCAGCAGTTCGTCGATCCGGTTGACCGGATGCTCTGCGATGCGCGCAAGGACATCGGCCAGCCAGGCCTGCGGATCGACATCGTTAAGACGGGCGGTCTGGATCAGCGAGTAAAGCACGGCGGCGCGCTGTCCACCGCGATCGGAGCCGCAGAACAGCCAGGCCTTGCGCCCGAGGGGCACGCAGCGCAGCGCCCGTTCGGCCGCGTTGTTCGTGAGGCAGATCCGGCCATCGCCCAAGAACCGGGTGAAGGCATCCCAGCGCCGGAGCATGTAGTTTATCGCCTTAGCCAGATCGTGGCTGCGCGACAGCTTCGCGAGCTGGGCAGTGAGCCAGGCGTGCAGGTCCGTCATCAGTGGCGCGCTGAAGTCCTGCCGGACGGCGACACGCTCTTCGGCCGCCTTGCCGTTGATGCCACGCTCGATCTCGAACAGGGCATCAAGGCGCTGCACGGCTTCCAGCGCAATCGGATAGATCATGCCGGTACGCTGACCGCGGCTCTTCCGGCGCGCGGCAGCCTCGACGTCGGCCAGTTCGAAGAACTTGCGCCGTGCGTGTGCAAAGCAGCCCGCCTCGATCACGGGGGCAGGCTGACGGCCGGGCGCGTAGAGCTCGTTGTAGCCGCCATAGGCATCGGCTTGCAGAATCCCTGCCCATGACGCCAGGTGCGCCCGAGGATGCTCGCCGCGCCGGTCGCGGGAATAGTGGAACAGGGCTGCGGGCGGATCGCTGCCGGCGAAGGGCCGGTCATCGCGAACGTAGACCCACAGGCGCGCGGTATCCGTCTTGCCCGTGGCCAGGACCGGCACAGTCGTATCGTCGCCATGCAAACGCCGGGCGGCCAGGACATGGGCCTCGATCCTTAGATAGAGCGGCATCAGGGCGAAGCTCGCCGCGCCCACTTGGTCGGCCAGCGTCGAGGTGCTGAGCGGGACGCCTTCGCGGGCGAAGCGCTCGGCCTGGCGGTTGAGGGGCTGGTGCTGGCCATACTTCTCGAACAGCAGCATGGCGAGGAAGCTGGGCCCGGCCCATCCGCGCGGCACGACATGGAACGGCGCCGGGGGCTGTGTGATCGCCTCGCAATCCCGGCACGAGAACTTCTCGCGCACCGTCTGGATCACCTTCCACTGGCGCGGGATCACCTCGAGAGTCTCGGTCACGTCCTCGCCCAGCTTCGACAGGCGCGCGCCACCGCAAGCCGGGCACGAACATGGCGCAGGAATGACGACACGCTCGCGCGGGAGATGTTCGGGGAACGGCTTGCGGCTCGGCCGCTTGCGCGCAAAGGCGGCGACATCGGCGGTCCTGGCCGCGGCGACTTCGGCGGCCAGGTCATCCTCGCAGGCATCGGCCTCAAGGTCTTCCAACTGTAGCTCAAGTTGGTCGAGTAACCGGCGGCTGCGCTCAGCGCTGGCGCCATATTGCTCGCGGCGCAGCTTGGCGATCTGCAGCTTGAGGTGGGCGATCATCGCCTCGGTCGCGCTCTCGCGGGCCATGGCATTGGCGAGGCGCGCTTCGGCATCGTCGGCGCGTTCGAGCGCGGCGGACAGCAGCGCCCTGAGCGCTTCGACGTCGTCCGGGAGGGGCGATACGGCCGTGTCCATGACGGGCATGGAATCACAGATCATCCCAGGGTTGAAGCCGAAAATGCCTCGGGAAGCGAAGAAAGTGCGCGGCCTATCCCGCGCTCTGCGGGCGCCAGGAGTACTGCGGGTTACGCCAGTCTATCCCCTCCAGCAGGCAGGACAATTGCGCGTTGGTCAGCGAGACGATCCCGTCCTTCGCCGAGGGCCACACGAAGCGTCCCTTCTCGAGCCGCTTGGAATAGAGGGACATGCCGATCCCGTCGTGCCAAATGATCTTAATCAGTGATCCGGTCCGTCCGCGAAACACGAACAGGTCGCCTCCGTGCGGGTCGCGCTTCAGACCCTGCTGGACCTGCAAGGCCAGCCCTTGCATCCCTTTGCGCATATCCGTGTGACCCATGGCGATCCACACCCGCGCGCCCGCTGGGATCACCGCAGCGCCTTCAAGGTCGCCGCTACCAGTCCGGCGGGCGCCTCGGCCGAAATGCGAACGAGCCGGCCGTCGCTTAGTTCGACGGTGATCACGGCGCAGCGATCGCAACCGTCCACCTTCTCGTCCTCGGCGAGGACCGCCCGGGCAAAGGTCATGTCTGCCATCGGGAGAGCAGTCCGTTCGGCTTGTTCGCGTCGCAGATTGCGCCGCCAGGTGTAGATGAGGCTGGTCGATACGTCCCGCCGCCGGGCTACGTCGGCGACACATGCGCCCGGCGCGAAGGCTTCGGCCAGGATCTGGAGCCGTTCCTCGTCTCGCCACTGACGCCGCCGCTCCGGCCCCGTCATCACCGTGATCTGCCCCATGCTGCGCTCCTAAGCTCGCTCATACGAGCGCTCTTAAGACCGGTCGTTCACCCACCGGACAAGGCGGGCCTCACCGGATGGGTAC
>JAHJOG010000288.1 GCA_018820395.1 Gammaproteobacteria bacterium
CCGCGGCCCAACACGCTGCCGGTCGATGCACGGCTGACGCCGAGCTGGTGAGGCGCAGTCCGCATCGCCCGTCAGGAAGCCATCGTGGCCCGCTACACGCTGCCCATCCTCTACACGGTCTTCGTGTGGTGGTTCAGCACGGGCGTGATCCTGTACCTGAACGGCCTGCCACGCTGGACCTACAAGTGGACGATGGGCGCCGCCTCAGGGCTGCTCGCGCTCGCGCTCGTCGGCATCCACGTCCTGCGCGACGACACGCGCATCTCCGGCGTCTATCTGTCCTTCACCTGCGCGCTCATGGTGTGGGCCTGGCAGGAGATCGCCTTTCTGCTCGGCTTCGTGACCGGGCCGCGCCGCACGCCCTGCCCGGCCGATGCGCGCGGCTGGCAGCGCGCGGGCCTTGCCTTGCAGACGCTTCTGCACCACGAGTTCGCACTGCTCGCACTCGGGGCCGCGGTCATTACCCTCGCGTGGGGCGGCAGCAACCCGACCGCCATCCTGACCTTCGCCATCCTCTGGGTGATGCGGCAGAGCGCCAAACTCAACGTGTTCTTCGGGGTGCGCAACCTCAACGAATCGTTCCTGCCGAATCACCTGCGCTATCTCGAGTCGTACTTTCGCCGGCGCCCGATGAACTCGCTGTTCCCGGTGTCGGTGATCGGCTCGACCTGGATCGCCTGGCTGATGTGGGAAAGCGCGCTGGCAGATCGCGTGAGCGGCTTCGACGCCACGCTGCTAACCTTTGCCGGGTCGCTCATGACGCTGGCGATCCTGGAACACTGGTTCCTGGTGCTCCCGCTGCCGAGCGAAGCGCTCTGGCGATGGGGCCTCCGTTCGCGCGCATCTCCGGCCGGAGATGGGGTTAGCGAGCGCTCCTGAGGGTGGCGGGCAAGGACGAATGGTGCATAGAATCGTCCTCCTTTCATTCACGCTGACTGGAAATCCACGGTGAGTTCTTCCGACAGCGAGCTTCCTGATCTCGGCGCTCTCGCACCCTGGGCGAGTGAGATCGCCCGCACCTTCGTTTCGCTTTCGGGCGACATCGCGCTCGTCATCGACAGCGGCGGCGTGATCCAGAACGTCGCACAGGGCGCCGGCGACCCGATGGCCGCGTCGGCCTACGACTGGGTGGGCCGGCCCTGGGTCGACACCGTCAGCGAAGACACGCGCTCCAAGATCGAGAACCTGCTGAAAGAAGTGAGCACCACGGGCGTCGCGCGCCGCCGCGAGGTGCGCCACACGCTGCAGCACGGCGACAGCATTCCGGTCGCCTATTCGGCGGTGCGCTTCGGCGTCGACGGCCCGGTGCTCGCCACCGGCCGCGACCTGCGGGCCATCGCCGCCATCCAGCAACGCTTTCTCGACTCGCAGCAGGAAATGGAACGCGGCTACTGGCGCGCCCGCCAGGCCGAGACGCGTTACCGCCTGCTGTTTCAGGTCGCGACCGACGCCGTGCTGGTGGTCGACGCGACCACGCTGCACATCGTCGAGGCCAACCAGGCCGCCTCGCAGATGTTCGACCTGTCGAGCGAGCAACTGGTCGACCGGCTCGCCACGCTCGGCTTCGAGGAACGGTCCCGCGCCGGCGTCGAAGAACTGCTGACCACCGCGCGCGCCACCGGCCAGAGCGGCGAGATGCGCGCCCGCCTGCTGGGCCGCTTCGCCATGACCAGCGTGGCCGCCACGCCCTTTCGCGCCGACGACGGCATGCGGCTCCTGGTGCGCATCCGCACCGTCGACACGCCCGAGCTGAACTCAGCGCTGAGCGGTTCGCTGGCGCGGCTGGTCGACGACGCGCACGACGGCGTCGTGGTGACCGATTCGACCGGCCGCATCCTGATGGCCAACCCGGCCTTCCTCAAGCTCGTGCGGCTCAACGGCGAGGCCGAGGTGCGCGGCCTGCCGATCATGGACTGGCTCGCGCCCATCGCGCAGCCCGGACTGCCGCTTCTGCAACAGGTGCGGCGCGACGGTCTCGCGCGCCGCATTCCGGCCATCGTCAAGGTCGCGCACGAACCGGTGTCGCAGGTCGAGCTCAGCGCCGCGCTGCTCACCGAAGGCGACCAGGAATGCATCGGCTTCACGGTTCGCATCGTCGAAGCTGACGCCGCAAGTGACTCGCCCTACGAACTCAATCTCGCCATCCAGAATCTGGCGCGGCGCATCGGCGATCTGCCCCTGTCCGCGCTGATGGCCGCGGCGGCCGTCGTGGCCGAGCGGCACTTCGTGCAGACGGCGCTCCAGCGCACGCACGACGACGTGACGGCCGCGGCCGCGTTGCTGGGCATCTCCGGCGACAGCCTGACTTCGCTCCAAAAGCGGCAAGAGCGCGCCCCTCGGAAAGGCGACTAGTGCTGACCAGTCCGGCGTTCGGCCAGGCTGACCTCACGAACTGCGAGCGTGAGCTGATCCACTTCGCGGGCTCGGTCCAGCCGCACGGCATGCTGCTGGCGCTTCGAGGGCCGGCCCTGCAGGTGGTGCAGGCCAGCGCGAATGCCGAGCGGCTCCTGGGCGTCGCCGCCGGCAGCTTGCTCGGGCAGCCTCTGTCTCGGCTCGGCAAGGACGCCGAGCTTTGCGTGCAGAACCTGGCGGGCCAGGGCCGTCTCGCCGAGCCCGAAGCGCTGCGCTGCCAGATGGACGTGCGGGGCAAGCCGGTCGAATTCGAAGGCACGCTGCACCGCATTCCGGGCGGCGAGCTGCTGCTCGAAGTCGAACCCGTGGGCAGCGTC
>JAHJOG010000289.1 GCA_018820395.1 Gammaproteobacteria bacterium
CCGCGGCTCACGCCCGTCGAGATCGTCGCGAAGATGGGGGTCTTCGACGCTCGGCAGAAGCCTTACGACTACGCCTGGCTGGCCACGGGCGACAACGTCATCGCCACCATCTGGGCCGAGCAGGTGCAGGTGACCGAGGGCGGCCGCTGGTTCATCGTCGAGTCGCTCGACACCGAACGCCGCGCAGGCGGCGGCATGCGCAATGCCAACCAGGCGCAGCGCGCCAAGGACCGGCTGGCGCTGCTCAAGCGGACCTTCGACGCGGAGCAGGGCTTTCGCGTGGTGCTGCAGACCAACCGCGTGCCGATCGTCGAGCTCGAAAGCAACCGCAGCGCCAAGGTGTCCACGCGCGTGCGCGACGAGCACGAATGGCATGTCGCGACCTGGCAACCCGAGCAACTGATGGCCGTGCTGGTGCGCGGCGAGCGTGGCTGGGCGCCCACCGAGGCCGACCTGCAGGCCGCCAAGGCCCGAAGCGGCGCCCCGGCTCCGGTAGAAGAAGCCGCTGCGGCACCGGCGGCACCGACCTCCCCCGAGGCACAACAGGCCGCCGCGCTCGACTACCTGACCCGCCATTTCAAGGGCTACGGCTACAACGCCGAGAACGTGAGCGCGCGCAACGCGGGCTACGACATCGAAGTCACCAATGCCAAGGGCGCGACCCTGCTGCGCGCGGTGGTCAAGGGCGCCTCGGCGGCACTGCCCGACGTGCACCTGAGCGAGTCGGAGCGAGCCGCGTCGTCGCACGAACCGCTCTGGCGGCTCTTCGTGGTCACCGACCCGGGCGGCGCCGCCGCACAGCACACCATCTACAAGGCGTCGGAACTGGGCCAGGTCCCCGGGCTGAAGCCACAGGGGTGACGCGCATGGCCACCCAAGAAGCGGCTGGCGGCACGCCGCATTTCGAAGTCCAGGGCGCCGTGGCGCGCATCACGCTCGCGCGGCCCGCCCACCGCAACCGGCTGCACAACGAAGACCTGGCCGCGCTTATGGCGCTCTTCGAGCGCATCGACGGCGACACCTCCATCCGCGCCGTCGTGCTGGGCGCGCAGGTGCTGCCGCAACGCCCCGTCTTCAGCGCCGGCTTCAACGCCACCGAATTCGACGATGCGCCCGGCGCGGTGAGTTTCGAGCAGGTCGTCGACGCGCTGGAACGCCTGCGCCCGGTCACCATCTGCGCGCTCAACGGCAGCGTGTACGGCGGCGCCACCGACTTCGTGCTGGCCTGCGACCTCGCTTTGGGCGCCGAAGGCATCGAAATGCGCATGCCGGCCGCCAAGCTCGGCCTGCACTATTACCCGAGCGGCCTGTCGCGCTACGTGTCGCGCCTGGGCGTGAACGTCGCCAAGCGCGCCTTCCTCACCGCCGAACCGCTCGACGCGGCCACGCTGCTGCGCGTCGGCTATCTGCAAGAACTCGTGCCCGCCGCAGACCTGCCCGCCCGCGTCGACCGGCTCGCCGAAGCTGTGTCGCAACTCGCCCCGCTGGCCGTCGAGGCGCTCAAACGCTCGCTCAATGACCTCGCGCGCGGCGAGTTCGACCTGGCGCCGCTCGATGCGCGCCAGCGCGCGAGCATGGAGAGCGAGGACTTTGCTGAAGGGCGGCGGGCGTTCGCGGAGAAGCGGGCGCCGGTCTGGAAGCGGCGCTGAGGCCGACGCCAAGTCGCTAGGGACTTTTGGGCGGAGCGACCCCATCGCCCAACCCGGCCTGCTGCTGCAGCCGCGCCAGCAACTCAGTGGTCGGATACCCGTCCGCCGGGATCCCCACGCTGCGCTGGTACTGCCGCACGCCGGCGCGGGTGGCCGGGCCCATCACGCCGTCGGGTTCGCCGGCTGCGAAGCCGCGCTGGTTCAGCGCGGTCTGCAAGTCGACGATCTGGCTGCGGGTGAGCATCTGGAGGTCGCGCGGCCAGGGCGTGAGCACGCCGGGGCCGTCGTTGAGGCGCTGGGCGAGCAAGCCGACGGCGAGCGCGTAGCTGGTGGAATTGTTGTAGCGCAGGATCGCGCGGAAGTTCGGGCCGACCAGGAAGGCCGGGCCGCGTGCGCCGGCCGGCAGCAGCACGGAGGCTTCGGGGAGTGCGGGCAAGAGCTGGCCGTCGACGCCGCGCACGCCTTCGGTGGCCCATTGTTCGCTCGACTGGCGCAGCGCCGGTTCGGCGCGTGCGTAGTCGAAGCCGGGCGGCAGTTGCACCTCGACGCCCCAGGGTTGCCCGGCGCGCCAGCCCGACTGGGCGAGGAAGTTGGCGGTCGACGCGGTGACGTCGGCCATGCTGCCCCAGATGTCGCGCCGGCCGTCGTTGTCGGCGTCGACCGCGTAGGCCAGGAAGTTGGTCGGCAAGAACTGGGTCTGGCCCATCGCTCCGGCCCAGGAGCCGATCATGTGTTAGCGATCGATGTCGCCGTTGTCGATGATCTTCAATGCGGCCAACAGTTGTTCGCGCGCCCAGGTTTCGCGCCGGCCGTCGAAGCCGAGCGTGGCGAGCGCGTCGATGGTCGGCGTGCTGCCGTAGTTGCTGCCGTAGTTGCTTTCGATGCCCCAGATCGCGATCAGGATCGACGCCGGCACGCCGTAGCGCGCGGCCGCGGCATCCACGTCGCTGCCGATCTCGAAGCGCCTTTCTTTGCCGAGCGCGATGCGCCGTGGGGTCACGGCGCCGTCGAGGTAGTCCCAGACGGCGCGCGTGAATTCCGGTTGAGCGCGGTCGAGTTCGACCACGCGCGGCAAATAGCTGGCGCCATCGAGCGCACCCTGCAGCGTGGATTCGCGGATGCCGGCCTGGCGCGCGGTGTTGCGGAAGGCATCGATCCAGCCGGCGAAGCGCTGCATGCGCGCAGCGATCTCGTCGGTGGCGGACAGAGGCGCTGCAGGCGTCGCAAGCGATGGAGAAGCGTTCGCGCCACCGAGCGTCGGCGCGCCGGGGGCGGGAGCGGTCGGGGTGGCGGCTGCAGATAGAGAGCCGGGAGTTGCCGGGACGGAGGGCCCCGAAGAGCGTTGCGCCGTCGCAGTGCTCGATGGCGAAGACGCCGCGGGCGGTGCCGAAGCGCACCCGGCCAGCATCAGGCCTGCGAGGGCGCAGGTGGCAATTTCACGAGCAGGAAAGGTGAGCGAAGAGATGAGCGTGGGAGAGCCGTTTCGTTGCATCCTCCCATTCTCTCCCTCTGAAAAAGACGCCGGTCCGGCAGGCTCAAAGAATCCGGTTGAACCAGAACAGCGACAGGCCCGCCGACAGCAGCGCCAGAAGCGCCGCGCCCATGGCGAAGAGCGCTGAGATCTCGGTTTCCTTTTTCTCGACCGTGAGCCGCGAGCTGAGCGTGTTGTAGACCTTGGTGAGGTCGGCCGCGGTGCCGGCGTAGAAGTATTCGGCCTGCGTCTTGTTGGCGATGGCCTTCAAGGTGTCTTCGTCGAGCCGCACCCGCATCGACCAACCCTCGAAGCCGATGGTCTCGCCGTCGACCGTGCCGACACCGACCGTGTAGACGCGCACGCCGCGGTCGGCCGCGACTTTGGCGGCATCGAGCGGGTCGACGCCGGTGGTGCGCTGGCCGTCTGTCAGCATGATGATCGCGGCCGAGGTGTACGAGCCGGGCGCCACGGGCGTGAACTCCTTCTGCGGCGCCTTGCCGGCCTGCTCGATGGGCACTCCGCGCTGCCGGCTGGGCGGCGCGAAATCCGAAAGCTCGATGCCGGCATTGGGGAACAGGGTCGCCAGTGACACCACGATCGCGTTGCCCGTGGCCGTCGCGCGCTGCAACTGGAAGGCATCGATCGCGGTCACGAGCTCTTCACGGTTGGTGGTCGGCTGCTGCGCGACCTGCGCACTGCCGGCAAAGGCGACGATGCCGACCTTGACGTGGCGGGGCAGGTCTTTCAGGAAGCTCTTGGCCGCTTCCTGCGCGGCGACGAGCCGGTTGGGCAACACATCGGCCGCGCGCATGCTGCCCGAAACGTCCATGGCCAGGATGATGGTCTGCTGGTTTGACGGCAGCACCACGACGGCCATGGGCCGTGCGGCCGCGATCAGCATCGCGACCATCGCAAGCAGGAACAAGAGCGGTGGAATGTGACGCCGCACGCTCTGCCCGGCGCCCATCGCTTCGCGGACGATCGACAGGCTGGCGTAGCGCAGCGCGAGCTTCTTCTTGCGCCGCAGCAGCCACACGTACAACAGGATCAACGCCGGCACTGCAAGCAGAAGCCAGAGGAATTGGGGCCAGAGGAAGGTCATGCTGCCACCGCCTTGGGGTTGGACGAACCGGTGCGCACACGGCGCTTGCGCATGTCGGCGAAGCGGACGATCGCCTCGGTCAGGTCGTCCTGGGTGGAAAGTTCGAGGGCGTCGACGCCGATCTTGGCGAGCGCCTGGCGCAAGGCCGCCTCGCGCTCGGCCGCGACGCGTGCGAAGCGCTTGCGAAAGCCGGCGTCGTGCGTGTCGACCCAGAGTTGCTCGCCGGTTTCAGCGTCGACCAGCGGCACCAGGCCGAGGTCGGGGATCTGCTGCTCGAGCGGGTCGAAGAGGCGCACCGCCACCACCTCATGGCGCTGCACGAGCTGCGCCAGCGGGCGTTCCCAGCCGGGCTCGGTCAGGAAATCGGACACCACGAAAACGGTCGAGCGGCGTTTCATGAGCACGGCGGCCGATTGCAGCAGGTCGGCCAGGCGCGTCATGCCCTTTTGTTTGCGCGCCGCCGTGTCGGCGCGCTTCTGCATGGCATGCAGAAGGTGCAGCACATGGCGCCGCCCGGTGCGCGGCGGGATCACGGCCTCGACGCCGTTGCCATACACCAATGCACCCACGCGGTTGCCATGCCGGGTCAACAGGCGTGCCACCACGCCGACAAAGCCGGTGGAGATCTCGCGCTTGGCCTTGAGACCGGACCCGAAGTCGACCGAGCGGCTCAGGTCGAGCACGAACCAGGCGGCCATCTCGCGGTCTTCGGTGAACACGCGCACGTAGGGCGTCTGCAGGCGCGCGGTGACGTTCCAGTCGATGTGGCGCACGTCGTCATGGTGCTGGTATTCGCGCAGGTCGGCGAGGTCGAGGCCGGTGCCGCGCATCAGGGTGCGGTAGTCGCCCTGCAGCAGGCCGTCCAGGCGGCGGATCACGGTCCATTCGAGTCGGCGCAGCGCGCGCTCGACGCCTTCGGCCGCGGACTCGGCGGCCGCGAGCTTTTCTTCGTTGGCCGCCTTGGCGCGGCTGCTAGGCCACCAGCTTTTCATGTTCGAGCGGCTTGGCGGGCGCCGGGACGGCCCGCATGATCTTGTCGATCAGGCTGTCGGGCGTGAGGCCTTCCGACAGGCCTTCGTAGGACAGCGTCACGCGGTGGCGGAGCACGTCCGGCACCAGGGCCGTCATGTCCTCGGGCAGCGCATACATGCGCCCGCGCAGCAGCGCCAGGGCGCGCGCGCCTTCGGTGAGGTTGATGGTGGCGCGCGGGCTGGCGCCGAAGGTGATGAAGCGGCGCATGTCCTTCAGGCCGTGCTTCTCGGGCGTGCGAGTGGCCGACACGAGTCTGACCGCGTACTGGATGAGCGACGGGTCGATGTACACGCGGCGGCATTCGGCCTGCAGGGCGGCCAGTTGATCGGTCGAGGCAACGGGGCTGGCGGAGGTCGGCTCGCCGATCACGCGTTCGACGATGACGAACTCTTCTTCATCGGTCGGATAGTCCACCAGCACTTTCATCATGAAGCGGTCGACCTGCGCTTCGGGCAGCGGGTAGGTGCCTTCGGTCTCGATGGGGTTCTGCGTCGCCATGACGAGGAAGGGGCGCGGCACCTTGTGCGTTTCGCCCGCGATGGTGACCTGCCGCTCCTGCATGACTTCGAGCAGCGCGCTCTGCACCTTGGCCGGAGCGCGGTTGATTTCGTCGGCCAAGAGCAGGTTGGCGAAGACAGGGCCGAGCGACGTCGTGAAGTCGCCGGTCTTCTGGTTGTAGATGCGCGTGCCGACCAGGTCCGACGGCACCAGGTCGGGGGTGAACTGGATGCGCTTGAAGTTGCCGCGCACGGCGTCGGCCAGCGTCTTCACGGTCAGGGTCTTGGCCAGGCCGGGCACGCCTTCCACGAGCAAATGGCCGCCTGCGAGCACGGCGACCATCACGCGTTCGAGGAACCGGTCCTGGCCCACGACGACGCGCTTGACCTCGTAGAGGATCTGTTCCATCAACTCGGCGGTCCCGGCGGAAGTGGTTTGGGCTTCAGTGCTCATGCGAATGCTTTCGGTGTCTCGGTCGATGCAAAGAAAGAGATCAGAAGGGCGGCGATCCGACGGCCGAGGCCGCGTTTTCGATGGGCACTGCAAATCCAATGCCAATGAAGGTCCGCTGCTGCGTCGGGTTCAGGATGGCGGTGACGATGCCGAGCACCTCGCCGTCCATGTTGACCAGCGGCCCGCCGGAATTGCCCGGGTTGGCGGCAGCGTCGAACTGGATCAGATTGCCCAGCTCTTGCTTGCCTTCCGGCGAGCGGAACGAGCGCTTGAGGCCCGACACCACCCCAGCCGACACCGAGGGGCCGATGCCGAAAGGAAAGCCGACGGCGGCCACCTGGTCGCCCGGCTGCAGGTCGGCCGTGGAACGCATCGTGGCGGGAATCAGATCGTCCGGAAGCTTCTGCGCCTGCAGCACGGCCAGGTCGTTTTCGGGCTGCACGCCGGTGATGACGGCATCGGCTTCGAGCCCGTCCGCGAAGGTCACCTTGATCCGGTCGGAACCGGCGACCACATGGAAATTGGTGAGGATCACGCCCTTGTCGACGATCACCACGCCGGTGCCCACGCCGCGCTCTTCTTCGCCGGCCGGCGGCTCCGCCTCGGGCGGCTTTCCCTTGGCCATGTTGCGACCGCGCTTCAGGGTCTTGACCTCGGGGGTCTTCTTTTCTTCGCCGTAGCTCACCACCCGCACCACCGATGGGCGCACGATGGCAGCGGCCTTGGCGGCGGGCGAGGGCAGGGTGGTCGACTGCAACGTGCGCACCACGGCAGCGTCGATGTCCTTCTGCGTGAGCTGTTGCGCCGGGCCGCGCGGCAAGAGGTAGGCGCCTGCACCGCCCATGGCGACCACCAGGGCCAGCAACAATCCGAAACTCTTGCGACCGGGTTGCCAGCGTTCGCGGTGGTCCGCAGGCGCGAAGCCAACCGGGGCTCCAATGTCGGCGTCGTTCGGGTCGGCACCGGCGGCACCGGGCGTCGACGAGCCGTCGGCCTGCTCGGGCGCGCGGGGCGAACGGCTATAGAAGGCGGGCCTGCGCATCGGTGACCTCCAACAAAAAAGTCGACGCATTGACGCTGGCACGGTAGCACGCTTTTCTTCGACTTGCATCCGTTCGGGCATCATCCCCCAATGGCTGCTTTCATCGATACGCACTGCCATCTCGACGCTGCGGAGTTCGGTGACGAGATCGGCGCCGTCCGCGCCCGGGCCGCCGCGCGTGGGGTCGGGCTTTGCGTCATCCCGGCCGTCGGCGTGGCCAACTTCGGCGCGGTGCGCGACCTGGCCTATGCAGGCGGCGATGCCTACGCGCTCGGCATCCATCCGCTGTGCACGGGAACGGCGGCTGACGGCGACCTGACCGAGCTCGACGAGGAGCTGCAGCGGCGGCGCGACGACCCGCGCTTGGTGGCGGTCGGTGAGATCGGCCTGGACTTCTTCGTGAAAGACCTGGACCCCGCTCGGCAAGCGCATTTCTTTCACACCCAGTTGCAACTGGCACGAAAGTACCAACTCCCTGTGATCGTGCACGTGCGGCGGTCGGTCGATCAGGTGCTCAAGCATCTGAGACAAACCGCGGCGGGCGAGCCTTGGCACGGCATCGCGCATGCATTCAACGGGAGCGAACAGCAGGCGCTCGCGACCATCGACTGCGGCCTGCGGTTGGGCTTCGGCGGCGCGCTGACCTTCGAGCGCGCGCTGCAACTGCGCCGGCTCGCCGCCACGTTGCCGCTGTCGTCGATCGTGCTCGAGACCGACTCGCCGGACATTCAGCCCCAGTGGATCTATCGCACGCAGGCCGAGCGATCCGCAGGCGACCCTCAGGGACGCAACGAGCCGGGTGAGCTGCCGCGCATCGCGGGCGTGCTGGCCGGCCTGCGCGGCATGGCGATCGAAGAACTCGCCGCCGCGACGACTTCCAATGCGATCGAGGCGCTGCCTCGTCTGTCCGCTCTGATCGGCGTGTCGGCAAACAGCCCGCAAGAGACGTAGGCCGACGCGCCGACTTGCTCTGCCGCCACGTATCGCGAGTGAATCGATGTCATCCTCAGTTCATGGCATGCGTTGCATGTCGGTGACGAATTCGTCACTCCGTTCATCCAAGGAGTACACCATGAACAAATCCACCCTCCGCACCCTTCCCGTCGTGATGGCGCTCGCGCTCGGCGGCTTCGGTCTGTCCGCGTTCGCGCAGACCGCGTCCACCGCCACCACCGTCGACGTGAAGCCCGCACAGCCGACCGTGACCGAGCGCGCGAAGGAAGCCGGCCACGACGCCGCGCAAGCCACCAAGCGCACCACCCGCAAGGCCGTGAACGCCACCGAGCGCACCGCCAAGAAGGCAGGCCACGCCACCAAGAATGCGGCCAAGAAGACCGGCAATGCGGTCGCCACCGCGGGCCACAAGACCGCCGACGGCATGCGCAGCGCCGGCCACGCGATCAGCGAAAAGGTGCCCGGCACGGCCGAGCATGACGCCGTGAAGAAGTAAGTCTTCCGGACTCGGCAGAATGACCCGCTTCGGCGGGTTTTTTTGCGCCCGATGCATTCATGAACACACCTGAAGAGGCAGGGCCTGCGCGACTGGCGGGGCTCGATCCGATCGTTTCTGCCAACACCACCGTGCTGATCCTGGGCAGCTTTCCGGGCGAGCGCTCGCTTCTGCAGCAGCAGTACTATGCCCATCCGCAGAATCATTTCTGGAAGATCTTGCAAGCGCTCTGGCCCGACTCCCCCTTGCCGCCCAACCCCGCAGACTATGCCGCGCGCTGCGCATGGCTGCTCGACCGCGGCCTGGGCGTGTGGGACGTCTACGGCGCCTGCGAGCGCCAGGGCAGCCTCGATTCGGCGATCCGCAACGCGCGGGCCAACGACATCGCCGCACTGCACCTGCCGCGCCTGGCGGCGATCGCGCACAACGGGGGCGAAAGCTTCAAGCACGCACGGCACACGCGAACGCTCGGCGTTCCGGTCTACCGGTTGCCGTCGTCCAGCCCGGCCAACGCGTCGTGGTCGTTCGAGAGAAAGCGCGACGCCTGGCGCGAGGTGTTCGCGGCGCACGGGTTGATCGCGTGACGCGCAGCGCACCGCCGGTGTTGCCGGAAGTCAACTTCTCCGATTCTGGCGACGTGCGTTACCTGCATCTGGGCACGGAATGGGTGCAGGGTTCGATGAAGCTCGACGCGCCCTTCGAGATCGAACTGGAGTACGTGCAGCGCATGATGGCCTGGCTGCTCTTCGTCGAGCCTTCGAGCGTGTCGGGTCGGCATGCGATGCAGCTCGGACTCGGCGCGGCGAGTCTGACCAAGTTCACCCGCAAGACCTTGCGCATGCGCACGACGGCGATCGAGCTCAACCCGCAGGTCGTGGCCGCTTGCCGCGGCTGGTTCCGGTTGCCCGGCGACGACAGCCGGCTGCAGGTGGTGATCGCGGACGCCGCGACCGAGATCCGCCGGCCGAAGTGGCTGGGGACGGTCGACGCGCTGCAGGTCGATCTCTACGACCACGAGGCCGCCGCCCCGGTGCTCGACAGCGAAAGCTTCTACGCCGATTGCCGGGCTCTGCTGACCGACGACGGCTGCATGACGGTCAATCTGTTCGGCCGCTCGTCGAGCTACGAACGCAGCCTCGCGAAGATCGGCGCCGCGTTCGGCCGCGACGCGCTGTGGGCCTTCAAGCCGACGCGCGAGGGCAACACCGTGGTCCTGGCACGGCGCACCGCCGACCGGCCGCGCCGCCCCGAGCTTGCCGAGCGCGCGCAAACCATCCAGACTCGCTGGGGCCTGCCGGCGCCGAAATGGCTGCGGGTGTTCAAACCACAATCGGATCTATGAAAGTCGCCTCCGCCGTCCCTTCCGCTCCGTCTCGCTACGAAGGGCCGCTCGATCTGCGGCTGATCATCGAGTGGCTCGCGTCCGACGGCGTGATTTCCGCGGACGTGGCCCGGCGCACGGCGGCTCGCTGCGCGCAGGCCGAGAGCCGCCAGCATCCGATGGTGCGGCTGGCCAACGTCGCGATGACGCGCGAGAGCGACGGCAAGCCGCTCGATGTCGAGATGCTCACGCAGTGGCTGGCGGGCCGGGCGGGGCTTGCCTACCTGCGCATCGATCCGCTCAAGGTCGACGTGGGCAAGGTGGCCGACACGATGAGCGCCGCCTATGCCGAGCGGCACAAGGTGCTGCCGGTGCAGGTCACGCCCGGCGAACTGGTGGTGGCGACGGGCGAGCCTTTCATGACCGACTGGATCGCCGAAGTCGAGCGGCAGGCACGCCGCTCTGTGCGACGCGTGGTGGCCAACCCAGTCGACATCCAGCGCTACACGGCGGAATTCTTCGCGCTCGCGAAGTCGGTGCGGGCGGCGCAGAAGGCCGGCGGCAACAGCGGCGGCACCAGCTTCGAACAGTTGGTCGAGCTCGGCAAGAGCAACAAGCAACTCGACGCCAACGACCAGAGCGTGGTGCAGGTGGTCGACTGGCTGTGGCAATACGCCTTCGACCAGCGGGCGAGCGACATCCACCTCGAACCGCGGCGCGACCAGGGCGTGATCCGCTTTCGCATCGACGGCGTGCTGCATCCGGCCTACCAGATGCCGATCGGCGTCATGAACGCCATGGTGGCGCGCATCAAGCTGCTCGGGCGCATGGACGTGGTCGAAAAGCGTCGTCCGCTCGACGGCCGCATCAAGACACGCAACATGCGCGGCGACGAAGTCGAGATGCGGCTGTCCACGCTGCCGACGGCGTTCGGCGAGAAGATGGTGATGCGGATCTTCGACCCGGACACGGCGGTCAAGGACCTCGATGCGCTCGGCTTCGTGCCGCGCGACGCCGACCGCTGGGAAAAGCTCGTCACCGCGCCGCATGGCATCGTGCTGGTGACCGGGCCCACCGGCTCGGGGAAGACCACCACGCTCTATTCCACGCTCAAGCGCGTCGCGACCGAGGAAGTCAACGTGAGCACGGTCGAAGACCCGATCGAAATGATCGAGCCGTCGTTCAACCAGACGCAGGTGCAGCCGCAGCTCGACTTCGGCTTCACCGAGGGGCTGCGCGCCCTGATGCGGCAGGACCCGGACATCATCATGGTCGGCGAAATCCGCGATCTCGCGACAGCCGAAATGGCGGTGCAGGCGGCGCTCACCGGGCACCTGGTGTTCAGCACGCTGCACACCAACGACGCGCCGAGCGCGATCACGCGGCTCATGGAGCTGGGCGTGCCGTCTTACCTGATCAATGCCGTGATGCTCGGCGTGCTGGCCCAGCGCCTGGTTCGCACGCTGTGCAAGCACTGCAAGGTGCCGGACGAGTCGGTCACGCGCGAAAAACTCGCCGAGTTCGTCAAGCCCTGGAAGATCACCGGCTCGGTGCGCGCCTACCGCCCGGTCGGCTGCGTCGACTGCCGAATGACCGGCTACATGGGTCGCATGGGCCTGTACGAGCTGCTCACGATCAGCGAAGACTTCAAGAACAGGGTCAACAAGGAACCCAACATCGACGCACTCCGGCGCCAGGGCGTGGCCGACGGCATGCGCCCGCTGCGGCTCGGCGGCGCGTTGCGCGTGGCCGAAGGGGTGACCACGATCGAAGAAGTGCTGAGCGCGACGCCTCAGCTCGACATGGCTGGGATCATGGGCAGGGATAACCCCTAACGCCCCGTAGGTGGAACCCACATCAAGCTGACCGGAAGCTGACCACACAATCCGCGATCGAAATTCTTTCGTGGAGTGGATCGTGAAAATAAAGAGTCAACGTGACTTTTTCGCGGGGCTGATGTTCACCGTTGTCGGCGCCGCTTTCGCCATCGGGGCGACCAACTACACCGTCGGCAGCGGGGCGCGCATGGGCCCCGGTTATTTCCCGATGCTTCTGGGAATCCTCCTGTCGCTACTCGGGCTGGGAACGATCTTCAGTTCGTTGACGGTCGAGACGGCCGATGGCGAGCCGGTCGGCAAGATCGCGTGGAAGCCGCTCATCTTCATCATCGGCGCCAACCTGCTGTTCGGCGCGCTGCTGGGCGGCATCACGGCGTGGAGCCTGCCGGCGATGGGCCTCATCGCGGCGATCTACGCGGTCGTCATCGTGTCCAGTCTGGCCGGCGCGCACTTCAATCTCAAGGAAGGCCTGATCCTCGCCACCATCCTTGCCATCGGCAGTTATCTGGCCTTCGTGATGGCGCTGAAACTCCAATTCCAGGTCTGGCCGACCTTCATCTCGGGTTAAGGCACACACCATGGAACTCCTCTTCAGCAATCTGGCGCTCGGCTTCGGCGCGGCGTTCACGTTCCAGAACCTCATCTATGCCTTCGTCGGCTGCCTCTTGGGCACGCTGATCGGCGTGCTGCCCGGCATCGGCCCGGTCGCGACCATCGCGATGCTGCTGCCCGCCACCTATGCACTGCCTCCGGTGGCAGCGCTCATCATGCTGGCCGGTATCTACTACGGCTCGCAGTACGGCGGCTCGACCACCGCGATTCTGGTCAACCTGCCGGGCGAGTCGTCGTCGGTCGTGACCGTGATCGACGGGCACCAGATGGCCAAACAGGGGAGAGCCGGGCCGGCGCTCGCTGCGGCGGGCCTGGGCTCGTTCTTCGCGGGTTGCGTCGGCACGTTGATCCTGGCCGCCTTCGCGCCGCCGCTGACCGAACTGGCCTTCAAGTTCGGCCCCGCCGAGTATTTTTCGCTGATGGTGCTGGGCCTGATCGGCGCCGTGGTGCTGGCTTCGGGCTCGCTTATCAAGGCGATCTCGATGATCATCCTGGGCCTGCTCATGGGCCTGATCGGCACCGACGTGAACTCGGGCGTGGCGCGCTACAGCTTCGACATTCCGGAACTCACCGACGGCATCGGCTTCATCACCATCGCCATGGGCGTGTTCGGCTACGGCGAGATCATCACCAACCTGTCGCGTCCTGAAGAGCACCGCGACGTGTCGGTGGCCAAGGTGAGCGGCCTCTGGCCGACCAAGCAGGACTTCAAGCACATGCTGCCCGCGGTGCTGCGCGGCACGGCGCTCGGTTCGTCGCTGGGCATCCTGCCGGGCGGCGGCGCGCTGCTGTCGTCCTTCGCGTCGTACACGCTCGAAAAGAAGATGAAGCTCCACAAGGGCGAAATCGAATTCGGCAAGGGCAACATCCGCGGCGTGGCCGGCCCCGAGGCGGCCAACAACGCCGGTGCACAGACGTCCTTCATTCCGCTGCTCACGCTCGGCATCCCGGGCAATCCGGTGATGGCGCTGATGGTGGGCGCGATGACCATCCACAACATCCAGCCCGGTCCGCAGGTCATGACCAGCGACCCGGAACTGTTCTGGGGCCTGATCGCCTCGATGTGGATCGGCAATGCGATGCTGATCATCCTGAACCTGCCGCTGATCGGCATCTGGATCAAGCTGCTGACGATTCCCTACAAGTGGCTCTTCCCGGCGATCGTGCTGTTCTGCGCCATCGGGGTCTATTCGACCAACAACAACGTGTTCGACATCTGGATGGTGGGCCTGTTCGGCATCGTGGGCTACTTCTTCATCAAGCTGGCGTGCGAACCGGCTCCTTTGCTGCTCGGCTTCATCCTGGGGCCGATGATGGAAGAGAACCTGCGACGAGCGTTGCTGCTGTCGCGCGGCGATTGGAGCGTGCTCGTGACGCGTCCCATCTCGGCCGGGCTGCTGGTGGCCGCGGTGCTGATGATGGTCATCGTGCTGCTGCCCTCGGTGAAGGCCAAGCGGCAGGAAGCCTTCGTCGAAGACTGACGGGCTTTCGAGTCCTGTGCAAACGGCGCCCTCGGGCGCCGTTTGCTTTTGACGCTGCCGCGTTCTCACGCGAGGCGCGCCAACGCGTCAGAATCGACGCATGAAATTCGACTACGCCAACCCCTACCTCAGCACCCGCATCCCCGTCTTCGCGCGGAACGTCGTCTCCACGTCGCATCCGCTGGCCGCCCAGGCTGGCGTGCGCATACTTCAGCAGGGAGGCAATGCGGTCGACGCGGCCGTGGCCACCGCGGCCGTGATGACCGTGGTCGAGCCGGTGAGCAATGGGCTGGGCAGCGACGCCTTCTGCATCCTCTGGGACGGCGAGAAGCTGCATGGACTGAACGCCTCCGGCTGCTCGCCGGAAGCCTGGTCGCCGGAGTATTTCCGGCGCAAGTACGGGGCCGATGCCGTGGCGCCGCCACAGCGCGGCATCGATTCGGTCACCGTGCCGGGCGCGGTCGGCGCCTGGGTGGCGCTGTCGGAGCATTTCGGCAAGCTGCCTTTCGAAGACCTCATGGCGCCGGCGATCGAGATCGCGCTGCGCGGCTATCTGGTGCCGCCGATCGTGCAGCAGAAATGGGCGGCGGCCGCGCCCATCCTGGAGTCACAACCCGGCTTTGCACAGGCCTTCCTGCCGAAGGGGCGCGCACCCGACGTGGGAGAGCTGTTCCGCTTTCCGGCAGCAGCTCGCGCCTTGACCGCCATCGCCGAAAGCAAGGGCGACGCGTTTTACAGCGGCGAGATCGCCGAAGCGCTGGAGCGGTTTTCGCTCGCCAACGGCGGGCAGCTCAAGGTGCGCGACCTGTCCAACTGGCGTCCCGAATGGGTCGAGCCCATCGCCCAGGACTATCGCGGCCACACGCTGCACGAGATTCCGCCGAACGGGCAAGGCATCGCGGCGCTGATCGCGCTGGGCATCCTGCAGCACTTCGACATGGCGTCGATGCCGGTCGATTCGGTCGCATCGCAGCATCTGCAGATCGAGGCCATGAAGCTGGCGTTCGCAGACACCTATCGCTACGTGTCGGATCCTTCGTCGATGGATGTGACCCCGCTGCAAATGCTCGATGCCTCCTACCTCGCGTCGCGTGCCAAACTCATCGACGTGAAGAAGGCCAAGGATTTCAAGGCGGGCAACCCGGTCAAGGGCGGCACCATCTACCTGAGCGCTGCGGACGAGAGCGGCATGATGGTGAGCTTCATCCAGAGCAACTACATGGGTTTCGGTTCGGGTTGCGTGGAGCCGGGGTTCGGCATCAGCCTGCAGAACCGCGGACACGGCTTCAGCCTGGATGCCAAGAGCCCGAACGTCGTCGAGCCGCGCAAGCGGCCGTTCCACACCATCATCCCGGCCTTTCTCACCAAGGGTGGCGAGCCCGTGATGAGCTTCGGCGTCATGGGCGGCAACATGCAGCCGCAGGGCCACATGCAAACGCTGGTGCGCATGCTCGACTACGGGCAGAGCCCGCAGGCGGCCTGCGACGCACCGCGCTGGCGCTTCAACGCGGGCATGGAAATCAACGTCGAGTCGGCCATGCAACCGGCCACCGTCCAGGGGTTGGCGGCCATGGGCCACCAGATGGATGTGATCAACGATTCGTACCAGGACTTCGGCGCCGGGCAGTTCATCTGCCTGGCGGGGGATCCGTCGGTCGAGGGCTATGTCGCGGCGAGCGATCCTCGGCGGGATGGTCTCGCTGCGGGGTACTAGTTGCTCCCCCCCAGGCTGCGCGCACTTCGTGTCGCTTCGCCAACCCCCTGCCGGGGGCAACCCCAGCGGCCCGGCGGAGCCGGTTCCGCGGGGTTTCTCGCTCGCCCCCAGGCTAGCCCACTTCGTGTGGCCGCCAACCCCCTGCCGGGGGCAACACCTCCGGCCCGGCGAAGCCGGTTCCGGGGTGTTTCTGGCCTCGGTCGTAGGCTTTTTTGAAGTTGGAGATGGGATGACGGATGGCAGTCGCTGAAGGGGGGGTGGTCGAGGCTCGGCCTGCGGGGTTCGGGGCGGGGCTGGTGCTGGCGACGCTGGGGGCGATCGCGTTCAGCGGGAAGGCGATCATCATCAAGCTGGCGTACCGGTACGACGTGGATGCGGTGACGCTGATCATGTTGCGGATGCTGTTCGCGCTGCCGCTGTTCGCATTGATGGCGTGGTGGGCGGGACGGGGGAAGCCGGGGCTGACGCGGCGCGACTGGATGGGGGTGTTCGGGCTCGGGTTTTCGGGGTACTACCTCGCGAGCTATCTGGACTTTGCCGGGCTGGCGTACATCACCGCGGGGCTGGAACGGCTGATTCTTTATCTCAACCCGACGCTGGTGATGCTGTTCGCCTGGATCATGTATCGGCGCAAGATCCGGCGTGGGCAGTTGATGGGCATGGCGTTGAGCTATGCGGGCGTGCTGCTGGTGTTCGGACACGAAGTGCAATTGGGCCAGACGGCCGGGGCGGCCTGGGGAACGTTGCTGGTGTTTCTGAGTGCGGTGAGCTATGCCGCCTACATGGTCGCGAGCGGCGAGTTCGTCAAGCGGCTGGGATCGCTGCGGCTGGTGGGGCTCGCGACCAGCGTGGCCTGTCTGCTGTGCATCGCGCAGTACGCGGTGCTGCGTCCGCTCGACACGGTCTTGCACGTGGCGCCGCAAGTCATAGGATTGTCGGTACTGAACGCGGTGCTGTGCACGGCGGTGCCGGTGCTGGCGGTGATGATGGCGATCGAGCGCATCGGGCCGGCGATGGCGGCGCAGACCGGCATGGTGGGGCCGCTGTCGACCATCCTGATGGGCGCGGTCATCCTCGGCGAGCCTTTCACGGCCTGGATCGCGGCCGGCACGGCGCTGGTGATCGCCGGCATTTTTGTTTTCACACGCATGGGCCGCTGAGCCCGAAGGAACGAACATGGACCTGGGAATTTCGGGCAGGACAGCCCTGGTGTGCGGCGCGAGCAAGGGCCTGGGCCACGGTTGCGCGCAGGCGCTGGTGAGCGAAGGCGTGAACGTGCTGATCGTGGCGCGCGGCGCCGAAGCGCTGGAAAAGGCGGCGGCATCGCTTCGCGAGGTGGCGGCCAAGGCCGGCCAGGCGGGCGGGCAGGCGCCGACCGTGAAAGCGGTGGCCGCCGACATCACCACGGTCGAAGGACGCGCGGCCGTGTTCGCGGTGCAGAAGGATTTCGACATCGTGGTCACCAACGCGGGCGGTCCGCCGCCCGGCGATTTCCGCGACTGGGACCGCGAGGCCTGGGTCAAGGCGCTCGATGCGAACATGCTCACGCCGATCGAATTGATCAAGGCCAGCGTCGACGGCATGGCGGCTCGCGGGTACGGGCGGATCGTCAACATCACCTCGAGTTCGGTGAAGGCGCCGATCGACGTTCTGGGCTTGTCCAACGGCGCTCGCAGCGGCCTCACGGGATTCGTCGCCGGCGTGGCGCGCACGCCGATCGCCGCCAAGGGCGTGACCATCAACAACTTGCTGCCAGGTCAGTTCTATACCGATCGCCTGAAGGGCAACCTCGCGGGCGCGGCGCAGAAGGCCGGCAAGGATTTCGACGCGGTGCGCGATGCCCGTATGAAGACCATCCCGGCTCAGCGCTTCGGCACGCCCGAAGAGTTCGGCGCCATCTGCGCCTTTCTCTGCAGCATGCAGGCGGCTTACCTGACGGGCCAGAACATCCTGGCCGACGGCGGCCTCTACCCCGGCACCTACTGAGCGGTCGACGGCGCCGCCGGGCGCTTGATCGACGACGCGACGATGCCGCCGACGATCAGCGCGAAGGCCGCGGCGTGATACCAGCGCGGCGGCTCGCGCAGGAAGATGGCCGACAGCAATGCCGCGAAGAGCGGCGTGAGGTTGACGAAGAAGCCCGCCGCCTTCGGCCCGGCGCGCCGCACGCCCAGGTCCCAGCAGCGAAACGCGAGCAGGGCCGGGCCGAGCGCGATGAAAGCGAGCGCAGCGGCGAGCGGCCAGCTGGGGTGGAGGAAGCCGTGGCCGGTGAGCCATTCGCCGCCCGAGAGCCCGCCCGACCAGGCGACGCCGAAGACCATCTGCGCCATCAGGAAGGTGGCCCAGCTCTGGCGCAGCAGTGCGTCCGACGCGCCGGGGCGCGCGATCATCCAGCTGTAGAACGCCCACGCGATGGTGGCGAGCACCATGTAGAGGTCGCCCGCCACAAGGCGCAGCGACATGAGAGCGTGCCAGTCGCCGCGGCAGAGCACCAGCAGCACGCCGAGCATCGACAGCGCCGCCGCGACGAGTTCGTGGCGCGTCACGCGCGCACCGAAGAACAGTGCGCCGGTCGCGAGCATCCAGATCGGCTGGCCCGAACCGACCAGCGTGACGTTGATGGGCGTGGACGTCTGCAGGGCCAGGTATTGAAAGGCGTTGTACAGGCCGACTCCGAGCAGCCCCAGCAGCGCGAACCGCTTCCAGTTCGGCCACACCGGACTGCCGGGACGCAGCACGTGCACCGCCAGCGGAAGCAGCAGGATGAAGGCCAGCAGCCAGCGGATGAAGTTGAGCGTGAGCGGCGACACCATCTCGCGAATGAGGCGGCCGATGACAGCATTGCTGGCCCACATCAGCGGAGGGACGGCGAGCAGAAGGGCCGTTCCCGGCGTGAGGCGCTGTTGCATGGGCTCGACTTTAACGAGGGTCACGGCGCCCGAGGCGCGACCGCGCGGTTCGTGGCAGCATAGCCCCCTTTCAAGAAGGAGCCTGACCCATGAGCAAAGCCATTCGCATCGAGCGCCACGGCGGTCCCGAAGAACTCCAGCTGGTCGACGTCGAGGTGGGCGAGCCGGGCCCCGGCGAGATCCGCATCCGGCACAAGGCCGTGGGGCTCAACTTCATCGACACCTATCAGCGCAGCGGGCTCTATCCGTTCCCTATGCCGCTGCAATTGGGCATGGAAGCGTCCGGGGTCGTGGAGGCGGTGGGCGAAGGCGTCACGCATCTCAAGGCGGGCGACCGGGCTGCCTATGCGGGGCAACCCCCCGGCGCGTACTGCGAACTGCGCGTGATGCCGGCCAAGGTGGTGTGCAAGCTGCCCGATGCGATCTCGTTCGAGACCGGCGCGGCGATGATGCTCAAGGGACTGACCGCGCAGTACCTGCTCAAGAAGACGCTGCCGGCCGAAGGCCTGGAGCGCGGCGACTTCATCCTCTTTCACGCGGCTGCGGGCGGCGTCGGCCTGATCGCCTGCCAGTGGGCCAAGGCGCTCGGTCTGAAGCTCATCGGCACGGCCGGGACGGACGCCAAGTGCCAGCTCGCTCTCGACAACGGCGCGGCGCACGCCATCAACTACAGCACCGAGAACTTCGAGGCGCGCGTCAAGGAGATCACGGGCGGCCAGGGCGTCAAGGTGGTCTACGACTCGGTGGGCAAGGACACCTTCGAAGGCTCGCTGAACTGTCTGCGGCCGCTCGGCCTCCTGGCCGTGTTCGGCAACGGTTCCGGCCCGGTGCCGCCATTCAACCTCGGGCTGCTGGCGGCGAAGGGCTCGCTGTACGTCACGCGTCCGACGCTGTTCACCCACGCCTCGACGCGCGAGAAGACGCAGGCCATGGCCGACGATCTGTTCGCGGTGGTGGAAAGCGGCGCGGTCAAGATCCACATCGATCAGACCTATGCGCTGGCCGACGTGCAGCAGGCGCACCGCGACCTCGAAGCGCGCAAGACCACCGGCTGCACGATCCTCACTCTCGATTGAGCGTGGCGATCCGCGATTCGCGCATGCGCGTGTGGCTCAGCGCGCCGGCCGAATCGAGGATCGGGTAGGCGATCGAGCAGATGTGCGAGTTGATGCGCTTCAGGTCGCTGATGAGGTCGATGTGCAGCGAGCTGGTTTCGATGCTCGAGGCGGTCTGGTCCGACAGGCGGCCGAGGTGCGTGGTGGCATAGGCGCGCTCGAGGTCGCGAAAGCGCGCCTTTTCCTCGAGCAGCTTCTGCGCGTCGCGCACGTTGCCGTTCAGGAAGACGCTCATGCCGAGGCGCAGGTTGGCCACCAGCCGCTCGTGGAGCTCGACGATCTCGGCCATGCCCGCGTCGGAGAAGTTGCGCTGCCGCTTGATCTTCTTGTCTTCGATGTCGATGATCACCCGCTCGATGATGTCGCCGATCTGCTCCATGTTGATGGTGAAGCTGATGATGTCGGTCCAGCGCCGGCTTTCTTCTTCGCCCAGCGCCTCGCGTGAAATCTTGGTCAGGTAGTACTTGATCGACGAATAGAGCTGGTCGACCGTGTCGTCGAGCTTGCGCAGCTCGGCCGCCAGCCGCAGGTCGTTGTGGCGGATCACGCCGAGCATGCCGATCAGCATGGTCTCGACGATGTCCGCCTGGTGCAGTGCTTCGCGCGCGGCGTTCGAGATGGCGAGCGAGGGCGTGGACAGTGCCGACGGGTCGAGGTGCTGCTGCCGGCGCGTGGCGGCGGATTCGACCGGCACCGGCAGCAGCCGCGTCACGAGCTTCGCGACGAAGTTGGTGAGCCCGATGAAGCCGATGCTGATGATCAGGTTGAACGCCAGGTGGAACAGCACGACCAGCTGCGTCGCATCGGACACATACGGGCGCGCCTCCCGCAGCCAGAGGCCGGTGAAGGGCGCGAGGAGAGCCACGCCGAGCAGCTTGAAGAAGAGGTTGCCGATCGTCACCTGCCGCACTGCCACCGATGACTTGGCCGTGGTCAGCACGGCCAGCAGGCCGCTGCCCAGGTTCGCGCCGAGCACCAGGCCGAGTGCCACGTCCAGCGGGACCACGCTGGAGCTGGCCATGGCGGCGACCAGCAGCACCACCGCCAGGCTCGAGTAGGCCGCCAGCGCCAGTGCAGCGCCGATGGTGATTTCCAACAGGATGTCGCTGCCGAGCGATGCCAGGAGCGCGAGCACGGGCGGCGACGAAAAGAGCGGCCCCGTGGCCTGCACCACCAGCTGGAGCGCGAGCAGCATGAGGCCCAGCCCGATCAGCACGCGCCCGATGCGGCCGGCGGGCGAGTCCGGGCGCGAAATGAAGAGCACCACACCCACGAAGATGAACAGCGGCGAGAGCCACGACAAGTCGGTCGAAAAGAGCACCGCCATCAGCGCCGTGCCGACGTCGGCCCCGCGCATCACGGCCAGCGCGGCCGGCAGCGTGACCAGCCCCTGGCCGACGAAGGACGAAGTCATCAGCGACGTCGCCGTGCTCGATTGCACCAGCGCGGTGACGCCGACGCCCGACAGCGCCGCCGTGAAGCGCGAGCGCATGCTCTGCACCAGGATCTTTCGGAGATTGGCGCCGAAGACATGCAGCACGCCCGTGCGCACGAGGTGCGTGCCCCACACCAGGAGGGCGACCGCCGCGAGCAGGTTGAGCAGATGCTTCATGCAGGGAATGCCATCAGTCGATCAATCCTCCGCCATCGTGGAACGGGTAGGGGCCTTCGAAGTCGCCGCAGGGCGCGAGGTGGGTCACCAGGCGGCCGCCCTCCGGCAAGGCATGCACGCGAAAACCGGGCGGCTCCAGCACCCATTGCGAAGGCGCGTCGGGCGCCAGGTCGAGGCACACCTGGTGCGCCGGCGCGGGCGAGGTCGACGCGAGGGTGCCGCCGAATCGAACGTCGATGGCGCGATGCAGATGGCCGCAGATCACACGCTCGATGTTCGCATGCCGCGACACGATGGCTTCGAGTGCCTCGGCGCCTTCGAGCAGGCCGATGTCGTCCATGTGGCCGATCAGCGTCCGGAAGGGCGGGTGGTGCAGCGCGACCACCACCGCTTCGCCGCGGCAGTCGTCGAGCGCGGCCTCGAGCCAGTCGAGCCGCTCGCGGCACAAGGCGCCGTGGCTCTGGCCGGGCACGCAGGTGTCGAGTGCGATCAGTCGCAGGCCACCGATGCGCACCGAATACTGGACGAAACGACCGTCACCCAGATAGGTGTGGGACGGAAAACTGCGCCTCAGCTGGTCGCGGTCGTCGTGGTTGCCGGGCATCAGGTAGATCGGCATGGCGAGCGGTGCGAGCAGGGCTTGCAGGTGCGCGTATTCGGCCTCGCGGCCGAAGTCGCTCAGGTCGCCGGTGATGACCACGGCGTCGGCCGGCTGGCGCAACTGCAGCACCGATTGCACGGCGCGGCGCAGGTACGACGCGGTGTCGAGTCGGCCGTAAGCGAGCTTGCCCGGTTCGCGGATGTGGAGGTCGGTGAGTTGGACGAGGCAGGTCGTCATGCCATGGATTCCTGCGAAGACATGAGTCGGTCGGGGTCGACGCGCACGCCGACGGTGTCGCCGGGGCGGTACGCGTTGTCGCGCCCGACGTCGGCGGTCAGCGGATCTTGCTCGGGCAGTTGCAGCTTGAGCCGCACGCGGTCGCCGAGGAACATGCGCTGCTCGATGCGGGCCTCGCCCCAGCCGGGTTGTGGCGCGCCGACCTGCAGGTCTTCGGGCCGCACGAAGAGCGTGTCCTGGCCCTGCCATTCGGGGGGACAAGCGAAGGAGGCTCCGCCGAGGCGCAATTGCCCGGCGGCCATGGCGTCGGGTGCCCGCCTGAGGCGGTTGACCCGCCCCAGGAATTCGGCGACGAAGGCGTGCTTGGGCGCGCGGTAGAGATCTTCGGCAAGGCCGATCTGCATGATCCGGCCGGCACTCATGACGACCAGCCGGTCGGCGATGGCCATCGCTTCCTGCTGGTCGTGGGTGACGTGGATGGCGGTGATGTGCAGGCGGCGCAGCAGCTCGGCCAGCTCGTCGCGCAGCGACTCCTTGAGCTTGGCGTCGAGCGCCGCCAACGGTTCGTCGAGCAGCAGTACGCGGGGGCGCACGGCCACCGCCCGCGCGAGCGCCACGCGCTGCCGCTGCCCGCCCGACAGCTCGCCCGGACGCTTCTTCTCGAGGCCGCCGAGCCGCGTCAGGTCGATCAGCTCGCCGACCTGCCGGCGTTCTTCCGCCTTGCCGACGCCCCGGATGCGCAGTCCATAGCCGATGTTGGCTTCGACGGTCATGTGCGGGAAGAGTGCATAGCTCTGGAACACCATGCCGATGCCGCGCTGCTCGACGGGCCGGTCGCTCACGTCCTGGCCGCCGAAGACGATGCGGCCGCCGGGGTCGGGCGTTTCGAGGCCGGCGATCAGGCGCAGCAGCGTGGTCTTGCCGCAGCCCGAGGGGCCCAGCAGCGCGAGCACTTCGCCGGCCTCGACGGCGAGCGTGGTCGCGAGCAGGCCGCGTGTGCCGTCGGCGTAGGTTTTGGAGCAGCCGATGACATCGACGGGGACGCGCTCAAGTTCCATGGCGTTTTTGTATCAGGTTGGCGACCGCCTGCAGGCCCCACAGGACCGGCAGGATCGCGATGAAGAAGACCAGCGTGTAGGCCGAGCCGACTTCGAGCCGCATCGACGCGTAGCTGTCGGCCAGGCCCACGGGCAGGGTGCGGGTGAGCGGCGTGTGGAGCATCCACGTGAGATTGAACTCGCCGACGGACAGCGTGAAGACCATCAGGCAGCCGGCGACGATGGCCGGAAACACGGCCGGTACCAGCACGCCGAAGAAGCGCTGGCCGAAGTTCGCGCCCAGCGAACGCGCCGCCTCTTCGAGCGCCAACAGGTCGTCGCGCTGGAAGGCCGAGGCCACGGTGCGCACCATGAAAGGCAGCGTGAACACCACGTGGCCGACCAGGATGAAGGCGAAGCTCTGGCGGAACGCGCTGAGCTGCCCGTAGGCCAGGATCAGCGCGAGCGCCGTGGCGAGACCCGGCACGGCGACCGGCAAGGTCAGCAGCTCTTCGAACGCCCGCGCGAGCCGCGTGCGGCTGCGCGCCAGCGTATAGGCGCACGGGACGCCCAGCAGCAGCGTGCAGATCACGCACGCCAGGGCGATGCCGAGCGACCAGCCGACGGTGCCGCCGTAGATGTCCCACACCTCGCGCAGCCAGCGCAGCGTGAGGCCACTCTTCAGGCCGACGCTGTAGTTGTTGACCAGGCCTGCGGTGACCGAAAGCACCATCGGGATCAGCGTGAACAGGCTCACGGCGAGCGTGACGCCGAGCAGCACGGGGGAGGAGCGGTTGGATGGGCGCATGCCGGGCTATCGCAATGCGGCGTCGCCGCCGAAACGGCGCGCCGCGAAGAGCACGCCCCAGGTCACCAGACCCAGCGCGATCGACAGCGATGCCGCGAGCGCGAAGTTGGCGTAGTTGGTGAACTCGTTGTAGATGGTGATGGGGATCACCTCGAACTTGCTGGCCAACGTGAACGCGGTGCCGAAAGCACCCATCGACGTGGCGAAGAGGATCGCCCCGCAGGCGACCGTGGTCGGTGCGAGTTCGGGGATCCACACGTCGCGCACCACCCGCAGCCGCGACGCTCCGAGTGAGCGGGCGGCTTCTTCGAGCGGCATGTTCATGGCCTCGGCCGCCGCCGCATAGGTGGCGATGGCGCGCGGCAGCGAGAAGTAGAGGTACGCCAGGAACAAGCCGAGGAGCCCGTAGGCGAAGGTGATGCGCCCGAGGCCGAGCGCGGACCCGAGCTCGGCGATGGCGCCCTGGCGTCCGCCGAGCAGGATCACGAAGAAGCCGATGATCACGCCCGGAAACGAGAGCGGCAGGGTCAGGAGCGACAGCAGCAGCTGCCGCCCGCGGAATCGGTGGCGGGCGAGAAAGATGCCGACCGCGCCGCCGAGCAGCAGCGTCGTCGCCGTGACCACGGTCGACAGCACCACGGTGTTGACCATGCTCGTGAAATAGCGGCCGTCGGTCAGCACCGCGAAGTAGGTTTCCCACCCCTTGGCTGCCGGCAGCGCGACGAGCTGCACCACCGGCAGCAGCCAGAAGGCCGCGAAGAATGCGGCAGCGGGCGCCACGCAGGCGGCCAGCGCCCATCGCCTGCCCGAGGCGATGGTGCGGCCGAAAGTGGGCGCAGTGCGGCTCAGCGGACTTCCTTCAGGTAAAGGTCGGAGAAGGCCTTCTGGGCCTGCGCCATCTTTCCGTAGTCGACGGTCTTGGCCCTCGCGTATTCGCTCGCAGGCAGGAACTTGGCTTCGACTTCCTTGGGCATGGCCTTGGCACGCACCGGCCGCAGGAAGGCGTTGGCCCAGATGGCCTGGCCTTCGTCGGAAAGGACGAAGTCGAGCACCTTCTTCGCGTTGGCTTCGTGCGGCGCCTTGGCGACCAGGCTCATCACGTAGGGCACGGCGATCGTGCCTTCGCCGGGGATGACGAAGGCGACGTTGGCCTTGTCCTTGTACTTGGCGCGGTAGGCGTTGAAGTCGTAGTCGAGCAGGATCGCGATCTCGCCGGAGAGCACGCGCGCGTAAGACGTCTGCTTGGGCACGATGGGTTCGTTCTTCTGCAGCGCCTTGAAGTAGTCGATGGCCGGGGCGAAGTTGTCCAGCGATCCCCCGCGCGCCTGGTTGATCGCGACGGCGCCGACGTAGCCCACGAAGGCCGAGGACGGGTCGAGGTAGCCGATCAGGCCCTTGTACTCGGGCTTGAGCAGGTCGGCCCAGGTCTTGGGCACCGGCTTGCCGTGGAGGGCGTCGACGTTGACCATGAAGCCGAGCGTGCCCGAATGGATGGTGAACCAGTTACCGGCCGGGTCCTTGAGGCCGTCGGGAATGTCGTTCCATGCAGCCGGCTTGTAGGGCTGGACCACGCCTTCCTTCTGCGCCTGGATGGCGAAGGTGACGCCGACGTAGGTCACGTCGGCCACCGGGTTTCCTTTTTCCGCGACCAGCTGGGCCAGCGATTGGCCCGAGTTCTTGTTGTCGGGCGGGACGGTCACGCCGGTCTTGTCCTTGATGGCGCGCAGCTGCGTGCCCCAGTCCGCCCATTCGGTCGGGCAGTTGTAGCAGATGGCGGTCTGTGCCATGGCTGCCGCACCGCTGGCGAGGCCGAGCGCGAGCAGCCCTGCGCGGGCAATTCGATGGAGAGTGGGTGACATGGTGTTCCTTTGGCAAGGGTTGGAGGAATGGAAGGACATGGCGGCAACGCGAGGGTCAGCGAGCCTCCGGCGGCGCGCCGGCGCAGGATTCGCCGGCCCGAAAGGCGTGAGGCAGCACCCGGCTCGCAGCGGCGTCGGGCGGGCTTCCCGAGTCCAGCGCGCGCAGGAGCAGTTCGACACTCTGGCGCCCGATCTCGCTGTTGGGTTGGGTCACGGTGGACAGCGAAGGCGTCAGGTCTTCGCCGATCGCGATGCCGTCGAAGCCGACCACGCTCAGGTCGCGCGGCACGTTCTGACCGCCGCGTTGGGCGGCGCGGATGCAGCGCACCGCGAGCAGATCGTTCGAGCAGAAGACGGCGGTGAGCCGGGGCGTGGCCGACAGGAAACGCGCGAGGCTCGCCGCAGCGTCTTCGACGAACGGAATTTCGAGCGTGCGCGCCTTGAGGCCCGCGGCCTTCATGCCGCGCACGAAGCCGCGATGGCGCTGCTGTGCGCGGTCCGATGCAGCGAGCGTGCCGCTCACCATGCCAATGCGCCGGTGGCCGAGCGAAACCAGGCGCATGACGGCGCCCGATGCCGCGGCTTCGTTGTCGACCGACACGCACGGGTGATCGGGATGGCGGTTGTAGATCAGCACGTAGGGCAGGCCGGCGGCGCGCAGTCGCTGAAGGGCCACCGACGCGGCCGGGTTGGAGACGACCAGGATCAGCGCATCCACATTGCCCGCGAGCAACTGGCGCACGGCGCGCTCTTCTTCATCGAGGACGTAGCCGGTGGTGACGGGCGTGATGGCGTAGCCGCCCGCGACAGCGGCTCGGGCGATGCCTTGCAGGCACTCGGCGAACACCGGGTTCAGCAGCGTCGGCAGCACCACGCCCAGCACGCGCGTGCGCTGCGTGCGCAGGCTGCGGGCGCTGGCGTTGGGCTGATAGCCGAGCTCGTTCGCAACGCGATGCACGTGCTCGCGCGTGGCCGGCACGACCTTGTCGGGAAAGTTGAAAGCCCGCGACACCGTGGCGACGGAGACGCCGGCTTTCTTGGCGACGGATTGGATGCTCACGGCGCTGTGCTTGCTGAAAGGGGGAGGTCGGACAAGACCGATGCTGGAGGCGTTGAACGTGTAATCGATTACATTTCAGCGCCGAAGTATGACCCCGTCATGACAAAAGGGAACCCCGCGTTTCCCCCGAGGCGGCGCTCGCGCGCCGAAACGTGCGGCCTCAGGTGCGGCGCCGCATGCGCCGGATTTCGTCGAGCACCAGGCAGATGGCGCCCAGCGTGATGGCGCTGTCGGCCACGTTGAACGCCGGAAAGTGCCGGCCGCCGAGATGGAAGTCGAAGAAGTCCACCACGTAGCCGTGCATCATGCGATCGATGACGTTGCCGATGGCACCGCCGAGGATGGACGCCATCGCGAAGCAGAAGAGCTTCTGCCCCGGATGCGACTTGAGCATCCACACGATGAACACCGCGGCCGCGACGCCGATGCCGGTGAAGAGCCAGCGCTGCCAGCCCGCTGCATCCGCGAGAAATGAAAAAGCCGCGCCGGTGTTGTGCGCCCGCACGATATTGAAGAAGCTGGTGATGTAGGTCGCATCACCCAGCTTGTAGGCGCCGAGGATCGCGGTCTTGGTGATCTGGTCGACGACAAGGATCACCAGGGCCACCGCGAGCCAGGGCCAGATGCCGCTGCGCACGGGCGTCAGCTCTCGCGAGGCCATCATGCGACGCTCCTGGATTCGCCGGCACCGAACAGGTTGCTGGTGCAGCGGCTGCAGAGCGTGGGGTGCGCCGAGTCGTGGCCGACGTCGTCGCGCCAGTGCCAGCAGCGCTCACACTTCACCGCAGCGCTTGCGGCGACCGACACGCTCAGGCTGTCGCCAGCGAGCAGTTCGACCTTCGAGGTGATGAGGACGAACTTGAGGTCGTCGCCGAGCGAGGCCAGCAAGGCGTGGTCGTCGGCGCCAGCGGTGAGCTGCACGTTCGCCTGCAGCGACGAGCCGAGCTGACCCGCGGCGCGGACGGTTTCGATGTCCTTGTTGACGGTGTCGCGGATCTCGCGCACGCGGGTCCACTTGGCCAGCAGGGCTTCGTCGGGCGTGCCGAGCTCGCTATAGACCTGCGTGAAGATCGATTGCCCGTTGCCGCACAGCGCCCAGGCTTCTTCTGCGGTGAAGCTCAGGAAGGGCGCCATCCAGCGCAGCATCGCCTGCGTGATGTGCCAGAGCGCCGTCTGGGCGCTGCGCCGCGCCAGCGAGCCGGGCGCGGTGGTGTAGAGCCGGTCCTTGAGGACGTCGAGATAGAAAGCGCCCAGGTCTTCCGAGCAGTACACCTGCAGCTTGGCCACCACGGGGTGGAACTCGTACACCTTGTAGTGGGCCAGCACCTCGGCCTGGAACTGCGCTGCGCGGGCGAGCGCGTAGCGGTCGATTTCGAGCAGCTGGTCGAGCGGGACCGCATCCTTCGCGATGTCGAAATCGCTGGTGTTGGCCAGCAGGAATCGCAGCGTGTTGCGGATGCGGCGGTAGGCGTCGACGACGCGGGCCAGGATCTTGTCGTCCCCGGCGATGTCGCCTGAATAGTCGCTGGCCGCGACCCAGAGCCGAGTGATCTCGGCGCCGAGCTTCTTGCTGACCTCCTGCGGGTCGATGCCGTTGCCGAGTGACTTGCTCATCTTGCGGCCGTGGCTGTCGACCGTGAATCCGTGCGTGAGCAGACCACGGTAAGGCGCGCGCCCTTCGAGCGCGCAGGCGATCAGCAGCGACGAATGGAACCAGCCGCGGTGCTGGTCGTGGCCTTCGAGGTAGAGGTCGGCCTCGGGGCCGGTGTCGTGGTGTACGCCCGGGTGCGTGCCGCGCAGCACGTGGACGAACGTGGAGCCGGAATCGAACCAGACTTCGAGGATGTCGGTGCTCTTGGTGTAGAGCGGAGCGTCGTCCGCGCCCAGGATGTCTTCGGCGCTGACGCGGCTCCAGGCCTCGATGCCGCCGGCCTCGACGATGTCGGCCGCCTGGTCGAGGATCTCCATGGTGCGCGGGTGCAGCTCGCCGCTGTCCTTGTGCAGGAAGAACGGGATCGGCACGCCCCAGCTGCGCTGGCGCGAGATGCACCAGTCGGGCCGGTTGGCGATCATGTCGTGCAGGCGCGCCTTGCCGTTTTCCGGATAGAAGCTGGTCTGTTCGATGGCTTCGAGCGCGGTCTGGCGCAGGGTCTTGGTCGCCTTGTCGCGGGTGAACACGCCTTCGCCTTCGTCCATGCGGATGAACCACTGCGCCGCGGCGCGATAGATCACCGGGGTCTTGTGGCGCCAGCAGTGCGGGTAGCTGTGCTGCAGCGGTTCGGTGGTCAGGAGGCGGCCGGCGTCGCGCAGCGCTTCGATGATGTGCGGCACGGCCTTCCAGATGTTCTGGCCGCCGAAAAGCGGGAAGTCGGGCGCGTAGGAACCGTTGCCCTGCACGGGGTTCAGGATGTCGTCGTAGGCCAGGCCGTGGGCGACGCAGGAGTTGAAGTCGTCCACGCCGTAGGCGGGCGAAGAATGGACCAGCCCGGTGCCGTCGTCGGCAGTGGCGTAGTCGGCCAGGTACACCGGCGACAGACGGCGGTAGCCGGCTTCAACGTCGTAGAGCGGATGCTCGAACTCGAGTCCGCCGAGCCGCTCGCCCGGGACGGTGGCGATGACCTGGCCGTCGAGCGCATAGCGCGTCATGCACATCTCGACCAGCGAACTGGCCAGTATGAGCAGGCCGCGGTCGGTGTCGACGAGCGAATAGTCGAGCGCGGGGTTGAGGTTGATGGCCTGGTTGGCCGGGATGGTCCAGGCGGTGGTGGTCCAGATCACCGCGAAGACGTCGCCGAGCGCATCGGGCCGGTCGAAGGCGGCGAGCACCTTGTCGCGCTCATGGGCCTTGAAGGCGACGTCGATGGTCTGCGATTTCTTGTCGGCGTATTCGATCTCGAACTCCGCGAGCGACGAGCCGCAGTCGAAGCACCAGTACACCGGCTTCAGGCCGCGGTAGACGAAACCGCGCTCGATCACGCGCTTGAAGGCGCGCAGTTCGCCGGCCTCGTTGGCGAAATCCATCGTCTTGTAGGGATGGTCCCATTCGCCCAGCACGCCCAGGCGCTGGAAATCCACCATCTGCTCGGCGATCTGTTCGGTGGCGTAGGCGCGGCTCTTGGCCTGCATCTCGTCGCGGCTCAGGTTGCGGCCGTACTTCTTCTCGATGGCGTTCTCGATCGGCAGGCCGTGGCAGTCCCAACCGGGCACGTAGAGCGCGTCGAAGCCTTCGAGCTGCCGGGCCTTGGTGATCATGTCCTTCAGGATCTTGTTGACGGCGTGACCCATGTGGATCTGGCCATTGGCATAGGGCGGGCCGTCGTGCAGGATGAACTTGGGAGCGCCGTGGCGGGCGTCGCGCAGCCGGTGGTAGCGGCCTTCCTCGTTCCATTGGCGGACCCAGCCGGGCTCGCGCTTGGGCAGGTCGCCGCGCATGGGGAAGGGCGTGTCGGGCAGGTTGAGGGTGGCGCGGTAATCGGTGGGTGGGGCGGCGTCGGACATGATGGATTGCGAAACAGGCTTCGACAGGCTCAGCCCGAACGGGGGTGATCGTCGGTGCGGAATTCAAGCCGTTCGCCCTGAGCTTGTCGAAGGGCGGCAGCGCGTGCGTGCAGGGCTAAATTCGGTCGCGCGTGGTCTGGCGATGCGTCTCGGCGTGCGTGGACGCGAAAAAGGCGCGTGCGTCGCTGCAGTCCTTGGCGATGCCCGCGGTGAGGGCTTCGAGACTGGTGTAGCGCAATTCGTCGTGCAGTTTGTGCAGCAGTTCCACGCGGACGATCTTACCGTAGCCACCTTCGGTGCCGAGGCCGGCCGGCCAGTCGAGGCAGTGCGTTTCGAGCAGCACGCGGCCGCCATTGACGTCGTTGGCGTCGAGCGAAGGGCGCACACCCAGATTGGCCACTCCTTGCAGCTGGATGGCGCCCAGCCCATGCACCAGCACGGCGAAGATGCCGCTCGCCGCCGGCTTCCAGTGCTTGAAGCGCAGGTTGAGCGTGCGAAAGCCGTCGTCGCGTCCCGGTGCCGACGCGCCGAGCGCGCGCCCGAGCCGCCGCCCGCGCACCACGTGGCCCGAGATGGCAAGGGCCGGCCCAGCAAGGCCTGCACGCCGGCCATGCGGCCTTCGGCCAGCGCTTCACGCACGGCGGAGCTAGAGACTCGCAGGCCGTGCACTTCGTAGCTGTTCATGCGCGCCACGTCGAACCCGAATCGGTCGCCGGCCCGGTCGAGCATCGCGTAGTCGCCGGCTCGCTTGGCGCCGAAGCGAAAGTCGTCGCCCACCAGGACGTAGCGCGCGCCGAGCCCGTCGATCAGCACCTGCTGGATGAACTCGTCCGGCGTCTGCGAGGCCAGCTTGGCGTCGAAGGGAAGGACGATGGTCTGGTCGACGCCGCTGGCAGCGAGCTCGCTCAGCTTGTCGCGCAGCGTGCCGATGCGCGCGGGAGCGAGCTCGGGGCGCTTGTTGATGGCGGCAAAGTAGTCGCGCGGGTGCGGCTCGAAGGTCATCACGCAGCTCGGTAGCCCGCGCAGCCGTGCCTCGCTCTTCAAGAGCCCGAGCATGGCCTGGTGGCCGCGATGCACGCCGTCGAAATTGCCGATGGTGAGTGCACAGGCCGGCGCCACGCCCGGATGCCTGAAGCCTCTGAAGACCTGCATGGTTGATATCTTTTTGATAGCGCCCTGGCCGCGTGGAGCGGGCAAGTACGGCGGATTGTCACAAACCCGGTATATTGTGACGCAGTGCGTCAATTGCGAGCCCCCGGCGCTGCGTTGCCGAGGGCCCTGCGTGGTTCCCTTTTTCGAGGAGGCATGTGGTGAAGGTCTTGAAGCTGTCGGCCCAGGGATTGCCCCAGTCGTGGATTTCGCTCGAACAGGCGGTGATCCACTATGCGGCGGAGGAGGTGCGCTGGGAAGCGGGGGCTCAGGTCGCGCTGTTTCGCGGCGGCTTCAACGCCGTGACGGGGCGGCAGTCGCAGATCGCGATCAACAGCATCATCGGCACCAAGGGCGTCCCGCGCATCAACCCGTTCGCGCAACGGCCGGGTCTGTCCAACGTCAAGCTGTTCGCGCGCGATCGGAATATCTGCGCGTACTGCGGCGGGCATTTCCATGAAGACGCGCTGACGCGCGAGCACATCATTCCGTTCGCGCAGAACGGCATCGACACCTGGATGAACGTGGTCACGGCGTGCAAGCCATGCAACCACCGCAAGAGCAGCCGCACGCCCGAGCAGGCGAACATGCCCCTGCTGTATGCGCCCTACGTGCCGAGCCTCTGGGAAGACTTCATCCTGCGCAACCGGCGCATTCTGGCGGACCAGATGGAATTCTTGATGGCGCATCTGCCGCAGAGTTCGCGGCTGCACGGCGAAACCATCCTCCAGTAGCTCACTGCCGGCCTGCCCGGTCGGCGGCTCAGTAGGTGAGCTCGAGCACGCTCACGTGCCCCTGCGCCAGCGGCCAGGTCTGGGCGACCAAGCCTTCCTGATTGAAGCGCGCCGTGACCGCTCTCGGCGCATCGCTCGCCAGCTTGAGCTTGGCGTTGGACACGCCCGCACCCTGCGACGGGACACCCGGGAGCATCGGGCGGCCATCGAACTGCATGGTGTCGCGCTGAACGTCGAAATAGCCGCGCGGCCGGGTCAGGATGACCAGCGCCTTGGCATCGCGGTCAGCCTCCGCGACGCGTTCCGGTCGCAGGTTGACCAGAGTGCTCGAGCGCGGAAAAGGGCTGCGGTAGATGTGCGTGGTGGCGTAGCCCGGCGCGGAGATGACGAATTCGTAGCTCGCGGTGGGATCGCCTTCGAACGGGCCCCAGCGCCCGTCCTTGCCGATGGTCTGCGTGAGGACGGCATCGCCCAGGCGGGCGCCTGAGGCCGGGTCGACCCGGAAGACGGACAGCCCGGCGCCGACGATCGGCAGGTTGTTGGCGAACGAGCCGCTGGCGGGGTTCAGCGGATCCAGGCCCATGCCGGTCACGTTGCCCGACAGCTTGATTGGCACTTCCACCAACGGTTCGAGGATGCGTGGTGCTTCGCCTGTCAGAAACTGCCAGTCTGCAGCGAAGGCGGCCGGAGAAAAGGAGGTCTCGCGATGATCGACGCCCGGCAGCACCACGTTGGTGGCGCCCTTGAGCGCCGGACCGTCGAACCCGATGTTCGTCGGCGTGCCGCGGGAGCCGATCCAGAGGCCGTCCGGCTGCGCGTACTTGTCGTTGCTGTCGGATCGCACGGTCAGCCATTTCACGCCCGGCGTGACCTCGTCGCCGGCGGCGTTCTTCGGCGCATTGAGCTCACGGATGAAGGGGCTCAGGCCGGAAAATTCGCTGCGCTCGCGCACGCCTGGGATGGCCCAGATGCCATGAGCGGGATTGCCGCCGAGGACGACCTGACTCACCACGGCGTTTCCGCCGCCGTTCTGCACGTAGTTGCGGATCGTGTTGCCACCGCGCGAATTGCCGATGAGCACCACCTTGTCGGCGCCGGTGGACTTGAGCACGCGCTCCACTTCCGACTTGAGAAAGGCCATCGATTCCGCCGTCGAACTGCGGCCGGGCTGGGCGACCGTGTCGTCCTCGCGCGCGAGCGGGTAGGGCTGTTCGATGGCGAACAGCCGATCGCGCGGCCAGCCGTTCGATTCGAAGCGCCAGATCGTGGTCTGCCAGAGCGCGGCGCTGTCGCCATTGCCATGCACGAAGACGATCGGCGGGCGCTCGGTCATCGTTGGCAAAGTCGTGCAGGCAGCGAGCATGGTGGTGGCGAGAACCGAGGCAAGCAGGGAGCGGCGAGTGTGCATGGCAGATGGGCCGAGAAGCCGAGTCGGTGATGTTAGGGGGCCGGGGCGACATCCTGATGGACGGCGGCAAGCAATTCCACACTGCGGACCCGGTGTCGGCGCAGCGAGGACCGGACCGAGGGCCATTGCCGCGGCTTGCGTGATCCCGCCGTCACGGGCGCCGAGCTGGACGAACGCAAAGCACCTCTCAGGCGAAAACGCCTGCCGTGTCTTGCATCCGCTCCGACACCTCGCCCAGATGGTGCAAGGTGTCACCGTAGGTCATTTCGAGCTGCGTCAGTTTCCGGAAGTAGTGGCTGACGATGTATTCGTCGGTCACGCCGATTCCGCCATGCAGCTGCACCGACTGCTGGCCGACGAAGCGCATCGAAACGCCGAGCTGGTACTTGGCTCGGGCAATGGCCTGGCGCCGCTCGGCGGGCGGCGCATTGAGTTTGAGGCTCGCGTAGTAGCTCATGGAACGCGCCAGCTCGAGTTGCATCTTGACGTCGGCCACACGGTGGCGCAGCGCCTGAAACGAGGCGATGGGCACGCCGAACTGCTTGCGGGTATTCATGTAGTCGACGGTGACGGCAACGGTCTGGTCCATCACGCCGATGGCCTCCGCGCAGGCCGCCGCGATGCCGATGTCGACCGCGTGCTCGAGCACCGGCAGGCCGTCTGCGGCGACGAGTGCGGCGGACGCCTTGTCGAACACCACTTCGGCGGCCCGGCTGCCGTCCTGCGTGGAATAACCGCGGGCGGCCACGCCATCGGCAGCGCGTTCGACCAGGAAGAGCGCAATGCGCCCATCTAGCTTGGCCGGGACGATGCAGGCGTCGGCTTCATCCCCGACCGGAACGATGCTCTTGGTGCCGCTCAGGCGGAATCCGTTTCCGGATTTCTCGGCAGTGGCTTCGCAAATGTCCAGCCGCCAGCGCGCCTTGCGCTCCTGGTGCGCCAGCACGACCAGCGCCTGTCCTCCAGCGATTCGCGGCAACCAGTTGTTCTTGGTCTCGTCGCTCGCGTGCCCAGCCAGGACAGCGCCCGCGATGAGGGACTGCGCCAGTGGCTCGAGCACGATGCCGCGCCCGAGCTGTTCCATCACCACCATGCCCTCGACCGGCCCCATGCCAAGGCCGCCCGCATCCTCCGGGATGTAGAGGCCGCCGAGGCCGAGCTCGGCGAGTTCGTCCCAGGCTTCGCGAGAGAAGCCTCCCGCGTTCTCGATCGAGCGACGGCGCTCGAAGGTGTAGCCCTTCTCCACCCATCGGGCGACGGCGTCGCGAAGTTGTTGCTGGTCGTCTGAAAAATCGAAGTCCATGCTCTTTTCCTTGTTGGTCCGTTCGGTCAGCCCAGCACGGTCTGCGCGACGATGTTTCTCTGCACCTCGTTGCTGCCGCCGTAGATGGTGGTCTTGCGCATGTTCAGGTAGCTGGTCACGAGCGGGGCCAGGCCCGCGTGGCCACCCGGGAAGTCGCCCTGCCAGCCGGCGGCCATGGCTTCACGGATGAGCGGCAGCGAGTAGGGCCCGCCGGCCAGCATCATGAGCTCGGTGTAGCGCTGCTGGATCTCGCTGCCTTTGATCTTGAGCAGGCCGGCGATGTCGAGCGAGTTCTTGCCGGAGGTGGCCGCCGACAGCACGCGAAGCACCAGCATCTCGAGCGCAACCACGTCGACCTCGAGCCGGGCGATCTCGTCGCGAAAGCGTTGGTCGTCCCAGACGCCTTCACTCTTGGCCAGGCGCTTGAGGCGTTCGAGTTCGCGCTTTGCGCGGTTCACGTCGGCGATGTTGGTGCGCTCGTGGGAGAGCAGGTGCTTGGCATAGGTCCAGCCCTTGTTCTCTTCGCCGATGAGGTTTTCTGCCGGCACCTCGACGTTGTCGAACCAGACTTCGTTGACTTCGACACTCCCGTCCATCAGCTTGATGGGTCGCACGGTGACGCCGGGGGATTTCATATCGACCAGCAAGAAGCTGATGCCGGTCTGCGGCTTGCCTTCATTGCTCGTGCGCACCAGGCAGAAGATCCACTCGCCGTACTGGCCCAACGTGGTCCAGGTCTTCTGTCCGTTGACGATGTACTTGTCGCCCTTGCGCTCGGCCTTGGTTTTGACTGACGCGAGATCGGATCCCGAGCCGGGCTCGCTGTAGCCCTGGCTCCACCACACCTCGCCGCTTGCGATGCCCGGGAGGAAGCGCTTCTGCTGTTCGGCATTGCCGAAGGCCTGGATCACGGGGGCGACCATCACGGGCCCGAAGGGCACGATGCGTGGGGCGCCAGCCAAGGCCGTTTCTTCCTCGAATAGATGCTTTTGCACCGCGCTCCAGCCGGGGCCGCCGAACTCCTTGGGCCAGCCGTAGCCCAGCCAGCCGTTCTTGCCGAGGATCCGGGCCCAGCGTTGCATGTCGTCGCGCGTCAATTCGAGCGAGTTGTGCACCTTGTGGGAGATGTCCTTGGGAAGGTTCGCCGCGACCCATGAACGGATCTCTTCGCGGAATGTCTGTTCTTCGGGCGTGAAGCTCAAATCCATGCTTGCCTCGCTGTGTTGGATCGTCGATTGCCGCCATCGGCGGTCTTGGGAAGCCGTGGTTTTAGCACGGTCGTGCAGTTCTTCATGTCCGCGCCGCGACAAGGCTCGAGTCTTCGCGGCGAAGAGATAATCCCGCGCGCCATGAAAAACATTGTGATCCTGATCTCGGGAGGCGGTTCCAACATGGCCGCCATTGCCCGGGCGGCCCGCGAAGAGGACTGGGGCCGCCGCCATGGTGCGGCCGTGGCGGCCGTGATCAGCAACCGTCAGGACGCTCCGGGGTTGGGCATCGCACGTTCGCTCGGCATCGCGACCGCAGTCGTGTCGCACAAATCCTTCGAGTCGCGCGAGCGTTTCGACGACGCTCTGGCGGATGCGATCGACGCCTATTCGCCGACCCTGGTGGTTCTTGCCGGCTTCATGCGGATCCTCACGCCGCCCTTCGTCTCGCGTTACCAGGGGCGCCTGCTCAACATTCATCCGTCGCTGTTGCCCGCATTCCCCGGCTTGGACACGCACCGCCGCGCGATCGAGGCAGGCTGCCGGATCGCCGGTGCCACGGTGCACGAGGTGACGGCCGATCTGGATCACGGTCCGATCCTCGCTCAGGCCGCGGTTCCGGTGATGGCGGACGACACGCCCGAGCGGTTGGCAGAGCGGGTGCTTGCGGTCGAGCACCGGCTCTACCCGAAGTCCGTTGCAGACTGGCTCATGCGTGGTTCGTCTCGTCAGGCCTGACCTTTCGCAGGACCTTCCAGGCGCGCTGACACAATCGGCGCATGCACCCCAAAGCCTTGCTTGAGGCCTGCGCCGACTTGGTCGGGCGGGTCCTGAAATTCGATCACCCTGCCGATCAGGTCGTTTCCCGCTTCTTCCGAGAGCACCGGGAGTTCGGGCCGCGGGAGCGCACGACGTTGTCGGAGACGGTGTACGCCGTCTTGCGCAAGAAGCTGCTGTTCGATCACCTGTCCCCTTCGGGAAGCGGCTCGAAGGAGCGTCGGATGGCCATCCTCGGGTTTTACGGGCCGCGCGACTTTCTCAAGAGTGCGTTGAGCGACGTTGAAAAGCGGTGGCTCGACAACTGCGATCAGGTGAGCGAAGCGGATCTCTTGGACCGGCATCGGCATAACCTGCCGGAATGGCTGGTCGCGCCACTGAAGGCGCAGTTGGGAGACGGGTTCTGGAAGCTGACGGAGAGCCTTTCGCAGCCGGCACCCCTGGATCTGCGGGTCAATACGATCGCCGACAAACGATCGGACGTGCAGCGGGAACTCGCCACAGCCGGAATCAAGGCCACGCCGACACCGTATTCGCCGTGGGGATTGCGGGTGGAGGGAAAGCCCAGCCTCGCCAAGGTCGATGCCTTCCAGCGCGGTGCGATCGAAGTGCAGGACGAGGGATCGCAGCTCCTGGCATTGCTGCTCGATGCCAAGCGCGGAGAAATGGTCGTGGATTTCTGCGCCGGTGCCGGTGGCAAGACGATGGCGATCGGCGCGTCGATGCGCAATACCGGCCGGCTCTACGCCTGGGACACTTCGGCGCACCGACTCGACGCCCTCAAGCCGAGGTTGGCGCGAGGCAAGCTCTCGAACGTGCATCCCGCCGCCATTGCCCACGAGCGCGATGACCGCGTGAAGCGCCTGGCCGGCAAGATCGACAGGGTGCTGGTTGATGCGCCGTGTTCCGGCTTGGGGACGCTGAGGCGCAACCCCGACCTGAAGTGGCGCCAATCGCCCGCGACCGTGTCCGAGATGGCTGCTCGCCAGCAGGCGATTCTTCTGAGCGCCGCGCGACTGGTGAAATCAGGCGGCCGCTTGGTCTACGCGACGTGCAGTCTGCTGCCCGAGGAAAACGAGGACATTGCCGAGGCTTTTTCGGCCGCGCACCCGGACTTCGTGCCTCAGGATGCAGGTCAGGTGCTGGAATCGCTCAAGGTCGACTCTGCCGGTCTTCTGTGTTCAGGCGGAGACCGAGGGACTCGATATCTGCGGCTGTGGCCCCATTTGCATGCGACAGACGGTTTTTTTGCCGCGATATGGAACCAAGCCTAAGGGATAGACCTCAAACTTGCGGAAAACTTGTACGAAATCAAGGATTTAGCCCCGCTTGAAGGGGCGACCCATTAAAATAGTCGGATACCTGTTTGAAGGCTGCGATTTCTGCAGCCGCTTTGGAGTAATTCACTCAATGCTGCTTCCTGATTCTGCCGTGCTGAACGCTACCATCCAGTGGCTGGGCCACGGCCTGTGGGACCTTTCCTGGTGGGAGGTCGTGCTCTATACGCTCATCACGACGCACATCACCATTGCTGCGGTCACCATCTTTTTGCACCGCACGCAAACGCATCGGGCGATGGACCTTGGGCCCATCCCCTCGCATTTCTTCCGCTTCTGGCTCTGGCTCGGCACCGGCATGGTGACCAAGGAGTGGGTTGCGATTCACCGCAAGCACCACGCCAAGTGCGAAACCGAAGAAGACCCGCACAGCCCGCAAGTGCGTGGGATCGATGAAGTCTTGTGGCGCGGTGCCGAGTTGTATCGTGCCGAGTCCAAGAACATGGAAACGATGGAACGTTACGGTCACGGCACGCCCGATGACTGGCTCGAGCGCAACTTGTACACGCGCTACAGCTGGCAAGGTGTTGGCTTGATGCTCGTGCTGAATCTCGCACTTTTCGGCGCGTTGGGCATGGCCGTCTGGGCGGTCCAGATGCTGTGGATTCCCATCACGGCAGCTGGCGTCATCAACGGCATCGGTCACTACTGGGGCTATCGCAACTTCGAAGCGCCCGATGCGAGCCGGAACATTTCTCCTTGGGGCTTGATCATCGGCGGTGAAGAGTTGCACAACAACCATCACACCTATCCGACCTCTGCCAAGTTCTCCGTCAAGAAGTACGAGTTCGATATCGGCTGGGTCTACATCCGCATGATGCAGACGATCGGTTGGGCCAAGGTCAAGAAGGTGCCGCCGAAGATGCAGATGGGCGATATCCGGCCGGTGGCGGACTCTCGCACCCTTGAAGCACTGATCGCCAATCGCTACGAAGTGATGGCCGGCTACGCGCGCGAAATGCGCCGTGCCACGCGCCAGGAACTGGCCGTGCTCAAGGACAAGGGCGCCGACCTTTCGGTCCTCAAGGCGGCGCGACGCTGGCTCCACCGCGACGACGACAAGGTGCCTGCCGCAGCGCGGAGCCAGCTGGTTCAAGCCCGGGCGGCGCATCCGGTGCTCGACAAGATGGTGACGATGCGTGAAGAGTTGCGGCAGATGTGGCTCAACACATCGCAGTCTCGCGATCAACTGACCGCCGACCTTGCTGCCTGGTGCCACCGCGCCGAGGCAAGCGGTATCGCCGGCCTGCGCGACTTCTCGACACGGCTTCGCGCGGCCCACGCCTGATCGGTTGATGCTGCCATTGGCAGCATCCCAATAAAAAAGCCCGCTGGTTCACAGCGGGCTTTTCTTTTGCCTGAGCTGAAATTACTTCAGCTTGATTTCCTTGTACTCGACGTGCTTGCGAGCCTTGGGGTCGAACTTCATGATCGACATCTTCTCGGGCATCGTCTTCTTGTTCTTGCTGGTCGTATAGAAATGGCCGGTACCCGCAGTGGATTCCAGCTTGATCTTTTCGCGTCCGCCTTTGCTTGTTGCCATGATTCAGTTCCTTTAGGCTTGGCCGCGGGCCCGCAGGTCTGCGAGTACGGCGTCGATGCCGTTCTTGTCGATGAGGCGAAGGGCGGCGCTCGAAACGCGCAAACGCACCCAGCGGTTTTCACTCTCGACCCAGAAACGGCGGTGTTGCAGGTTCGGCAGGAACCGGCGCTTGGTCTTGTTGTTGGCGTGGGAAACGTTGTTCCCCACCATCGGGCCTTTGCCCGTTACTTCGCATACGCGTGCCATTGTTGGACTCTTTCTAAAACAGCTGGCATCCGACAGCACCAGGGCGGCCGGATGGGTGACAGCTTGACCTCGCCAGAAGGGGGGCGGTGACCCCATGAGCACGTTGTGTCGACCACATGATGGCCGCCGCGCCGAAAAGCCCACGATTATAGCCCGGCGCGACTCGAGTCACTCTTGCTCGAGAAAGCGTTGGGCATCGAGCGCTGCCATGCACCCCGTACCGGCGCTCGTGATGGCTTGCCGGTAGACGTGATCCTGCACGTCGCCCGCCGCAAAGACGCCGGGAACGCTGGTCATTGTGGCGAAGCCCTGCAGTCCGGAGCGGGTGAGGATGTAGCCGTCCTTCATCTCGAGCTGGCCCTGAAAGATGTCCGTGTTGGGGTGGTGACCGATCGCGATGAAGCATCCCTTGAGCGCGAGATCTTCGGTCGCGCCCGTCTGGGTGTTCTTGAGTCGAATGCCGGTCACCCCGGAATCGTCGCCGAGCACTTCGTCCAGGGTGTTGTGGATCTTGAGCTCGATCTTGCCTTCTTTGGCCTTTTCGTTGAGCTTGTCGATGAGGATGGGTTCGGCCCGGAACTTGTCACGCCGATGCACCAAGGTCACCTTGCTCGCGATGTTAGAAAGATACAACGCTTCTTCGACCGCGGTGTTGCCTCCGCCAATGACGCAGACCTCTTGGTCGCGATAGAAAAAGCCGTCGCATGTCGCGCAGCCCGACACGCCGCGCCCCATGAAATGTTGTTCGGATTCGAGCCCAAGGTATTTGGCGGATGCGCCGGTGGCGATCACGAGCGCGTCGCAGGTATAGGTGCCGCTGTCCCCGGTCAGGGTAAAGGGCCGCTTCGAAAAATCAACCTTGCTGATGTGATCGAAGACGATCTGCGTCTTGAAGCGCTCGGCGTGCTCCAGAAAGCGCTGCATCAATTCGGGCCCCTGAACGCCGTGAACGTCAGCCGGCCAATTATCGACTTCGGTGGTGGTCATGAGCTGGCCGCCTTGGGCGATGCCGGTAATCAGCATCGGTTCGAGATTGGCGCGCGCGGCATAAACGGCCGCGGTGTAGCCCGCGGGGCCAGAACCAAGAATGAGAACCTTTGCGTGGCGTGGGGAGGACATGTGTAGAAAACCTATATTTGACGCCGCGTGAGCGTGTACATTTTCAGGGTGACAGATGAGGAGTATCACCGGCCGGTTCAAGGCCGAGAGTGAGGTGTTTTCAATTCGTGCGATTGTAGGAACCAATGGGGCATCTCCTATTTCGCGCGGTCTTGCGGGGATTGATGAATGTCGATGCTGTCGAATCTCGAATTGCTTCGCCGGGTGCCGCTTTTTGCCGCACTGACGCCCACTCAGGCGGCGAGCATTGCCGATGCAATCATTAAAAAGCGCTTCAAACGCGCCGAGGCGGTGGTAGAGCAGGGCAAGAAGTCCGACGCTCTCTACATCATCCTGACCGGCCGGGCCCGGGTCATGAGCACCGACAGCCGCGGGCGCGAAGTCATCCTTGCGACGCTGCACCCAGGCGACTACATCGGCGAGATGAGCCTGATCGACGACGAACCCCATTCCGCCACGGTCCGCACCGAAATCCAGACTGACGTGCTGATGCTCGGGCGTGAGGCCTTCGGGCGCTGCCTGCCCGAGGGGTCGTCGATGTCGTACAACATCATGCGAGGCTTGGTGGCGCGGTTGCGCCACGCCGACCGCAAGATCGAATCGCTGGCCCTCATGGACGTGTACGGTCGCGTGGCGCGCTCGCTGCTCGAATTCGCGATCGACGACGAACCCCATTCCGCCACGGTCCGCACCGAAATCCAGACTGACGTGCTGA
>JAHJOG010000290.1 GCA_018820395.1 Gammaproteobacteria bacterium
CATTCGCCAATGTCCGATAGGCGTTCGCAAGCGACAGCAGCGACACCTCGGCGCTGCCGAGCGCCAGGCTGTAGCCGTAGTAGCCGCCGCCTTGGGCCAATGAGAGCCCTGCGCCGTTCAGCTGACGCGCGAACGATTCAGGCGACACCATGACCAGCGTGCGCACCGCCGGGACGTTGAGCGACGCGGCCAAGGCCGTTCGCACCGACACGTGGCCTTTGAACTGGTGGTCGTAGTTCTGTGGGATGTAGAGCCCGCTCGCGGTGCTGATCTGCGCGGCGCTGTCGTCGACGAGCGATGCAGCTGTGACGCGGCGCTCCGCGATCGCCTGTGCATAGAGGAAGGGTTTGAGCGTCGAGCCCGGCTGGCGCTGCGCCAGGACGCCATCGACCTCCGCCGCGCTGCTGAGAAGGCCCGAGGAGCCGACCCAGGCCAGCACGTCACCGCTGGCGTTGTCCAGCACCACGACCGCTCCATCCTCGACATGGTGGCCGCGCAGCTCGCGCAGGTGCTGCTGCAGATTGGACAAGGCGAAACGTTGCAAGGGCGCGCTCAAGGTCGTGCGGATGGCGTCCCGGGCGTCACCCGCGCGCGGTTGCCGGGACGCCGCCGAGGCGATCGCACGCCGCGCCAGATGCGGCGCGATGCCTTCTGTGGCGTCGAACTCCCGCCGGCGCAATGCAGCCGCCGCGAACATGTCGAGCGATTGGCAGTCCGGCGCTGCATCCGGCTCCATCTCTGCGAGCACCTCGCAGGCACGCCGCGCCACGATGGCCGGCCTGGCGTTGGGCGCTCGAACGAGCGCCGACGTCAGCGCGGCTTCGCGCGCGTCGAGTCCATGCGCCGCCTTGCCGAACAGCGTGCGCGAGAGTGCGTCGATGCCGACCAGCTCGCCGCGAAACGGCACCAGGTTGAGATAGGCCTCGAGGATCTGATCCTTGCGCCACGCTCGCTCCAGATCTCGCCCTGCGAGGGTCTGATCCAGCTTCTGCAACAGGGTGCGTCCGCCGCTGCCGCCCTGGAGGTCGGCGTCGAGGAGGCCTGCAAGCTGCATCGTGATGGTCGATGCGCCGCGCGTTCGTGTATTCCAGAGATTGCCCCAGGCAGCGGCCGACACCGCGCGCCAGTCGACGCCGCTGTGCTGATAGAAGCGCCGGTCTTCGCTCAGCACCATGGCCGTGCGCAGTGCGGGCGAAACGTCGGCCAACCTGACCCATTGCCCGCGCCGCACGGTGGAATCCGTGCGCACGCGCTGGAGGAATTCGCCACGGCGGTCCAACACGGCGATGTCGGACGGTCGGAAGTGGCGTTGCACCTCGGCAAAGCTCGCGACGTCCGCCGCGCCTGCCGCACCTGGATATTGCGCGCACATCGCCAGCGTGGCCCACGACATCCATCGGCCGAATCGCAGCGGTTGGTTGCGAAAGCTCATGGCGCGGAAGATGGCAAGCCGGCGGTCAGGCATCCATGACCAGCTGCGTCTGCGTCACGACGGCGCACAGTTTGCCCTCGGCCGATCGGATCGTGGTCTGCCAGACCATCGTGGTCCGACCCCGGTGCAGGGCCACGCATTCGCCGACGACCGTCGTGCCGACGCGCGCGCCGGCGATGAACTTGGTGCTGGAATCGGTGGTGGTCGTCCGCCTGTTCGGCGCCAGATTGATGATGGTGCCGACCGCCCCGAGCGTGTCGGCAAATGCCATGTACGCGCCGCCGTGCAGGATGCCCCCGGCCGTGCCGAGGTCGGCGCGCACGGGGAGTTCGGCCACTACGCGCTCCGGTTCAAGGGACACGATGCGCACTCCCATCAACCCCGGAAAAAGCGGGTCGAGGATCTTCTGCACGGCTTCGATGGACAGCATGGCGTTTCCTTCTTGCGCCTTGACGTGGCTCACGCGCTCTTCTCGGCCGCGCCGAAGCGCGATGCGTTGCGCGCCCGTGCTCTCTCGGCCTCGATGTCGCGGTCGCGCGGGTCGGCGTGGGTGATCAACGAATCGATGAGCCCCCGGGCGACTTCAGCCACGTCGGCGACGGCCTGGTCGAACACCTGCTGGTTGACTCGCGACGGGCTGTTGAACCCGCTCAGCTTGCGAACGAACTGCAACGCCGCGGCATGCACTTCGTCGTCCGTCGCCGGTGGCTCGAAGTTGAAGAGGGTCTTGATGTTTCTGCACATGGTCGCTCCGTTCGACGGTGAAACTACCTGACTGCTTCGATCTTCATGGGCTCGTTGGGCGATTCGCCGAACATTTCCGGCGCGTACAGCGCCTCGACCCGGCTCGGCGGCAGGGCGAACTCGCCGACGTTGTTGAGCCTCACCGTGTAGTCGATCTTCAGCGGTCCCTTGGGCACATATTCATGGTAGCTGCGGAACGCTTCGAAGCTGCGCTCTTCGAAGGCGGGCCGGCTGCCCGACGGACGCTGCTCGCCTTGCGTCGCGATCTGCGAATCACGGCCCAGCCCGCCTCCCAGAATGGTGGCGCCGCCGGGGATCGGGTCGGTGATCGCGACCCAGGTCATGTCGGTGCTGGCATCCACTTCGAGGGTGATGCGCAGCACGTCGCCGCGGGTGTATCGGCCCGGTGCGGCTTGCTCGGCCGGCACGATGGTCTTGCGGATCGCATAGCCTGACGCACGCGGCGCCTCGAGCTTGACCGCTGCCAGCGATTGCAGCGTCAGCCAAGGTTTGCCGGTGCCGGAGTGCGTCACCAGCAGCGTGTCGCGTGCCGCTTCGGGCGGGGTCGGCCAGGCCAGGAACATCGTGTTGTTGCTCAGGTTTCCGGGCGAAGCGGGGGCTCCGAAGGCGCGGTTCTGGTGCGCTGCACCCGTGGCGTCCGCGCTGCTCGCGCGGGTCACCTGGGTCCAGTCGACCTGCGCCCTGGACGTGCCGAAGCTGGCGGCGGTGATGCCGGACACGGGAGCGCTCTCGAACTTGCGCGAGAAGCGCTCGAGTGCGAGCCCGCCCCACAGATTGGCCGTGGTCGTGCGCCAGGCGCCGCGCTGCTGCCGGGCGATGAAACCGTTGGCCAATTGGCTGGCTTCTGCCGCCCAGGCCGGGTCGTCGATTGCGGCGAGCAGGAGCCGGGCCGCGTTGCTGTCGCCATTGACCATGAGCCACCACCAGTCGTCTTCCCGCTCGGTGCTGAACCCGACCCGGGTGCCCTGGTAGCTCAGGCGCGCTCGCAGGACGTTGTTCGCCTCGTCGATGCTCTGCTGGCGACGCGGCACGTCCCGCACGCGCCGAAGGATGTTCAACCAGTCGATGACCGCACTGGTGGGCCATTGATTGGGCGCGATCGTGATGCTGCTGGTCATTCGGCCCTGCACCTTGCCGTAACGCGACAGCGCTTCGAGCGCTGCGAGCTTGCGCACGTCGAGATCCTTTTGCGGGCTCCAGAACTGCCGCTCCACGCGGCCTTCGACGAACGCGATCAGCCCTTGCTCCATCGCGGATCGGTTCTCGGCCGGGAGCACAAAGGCCGGGTCCAGCTTGGCCGCCTCGTCCGACGCGGCGAGCAGGTAGGCCGTCAGGATGTCGCTGCCGTGCGGCGCGTCACCGGCCCGGGCCGGAAAGTAGCTCGCCAGGCCATCGCGATCGAGGTAGGTGGGCAACTGCGCGACCACCGCGTTCCAGGCCTTGCCGTCTCGCAGGCCGATCGACTTGCTCACCTGCTGTTCGAGGCAGGAATAGGGGTAGCGTGCGAACCAGTCGCGCACGCCATCGAGCCCCTCGGCCAGGCGCGGCTGCAACGACAGTTTCAGGCCGCCCCGGCCCGGCAGGGCATCGGCCGGCGGGCCCGCCTGGACGGTGAGCGGACCATCGATCTGCGTCAAGGTCGCCTGCTGCACCGTGACCGGCACGGCAGGGACGATGCGCTGGTTCAGCTTGAGCGCATCGCGTGCCGTGCCCAGCGTGTCGTTGGCGGCGATTTCCCAGGCGATCGAATCGGATCGCGCCTGCACCGGCTGAATCGGCGCGGTCACGTCCCAGGACACTTCGCGGGCTTCGCCGGCCGGGATCTCCACGGACTGCGGCGCCAGCGTGATCGGCGTGGCGCGCGGCGCGACGCTCACGTTCATCAGTTGCTGTGTGGTGTTGCGCAGCGTGAACTGCGCCTTGAACCGATCGCCTTCGCGCACCAGCGGCGGCAGGCCACTGATGATCTGCAGATCTTGCGTGGACTGGATCGATGTCTGCCCGGTGCCGAACAGCCCGGTGCCTGCGTCGGCGACGGCGACGATCCTGAAGGTGGTCAACGCGTCGTTGAGTGGCACCGTCACCGTGGCCTGGCCCTGGTCGTCCAGCACCACCACCGGCTTCCAAAGCAACAGGGTGTCCAGCAGCTCCCGCGTCTGCGTCTTGCCGCCCCCGCCGCCGGCAGGGACGGCCTTGCGGCCATAGTGCCGTCGGCCGACGATTTCCATCTGCGCGGTGGAGGTGGCCACGCCCCAGCTTCGGCGCTGCAGCATGGCATCGAGGAGCTTCCAGCTGTCGTTGGGCATGAGTTCGAGCAAGGCCTGGTCGACGGCAGCCAGCGCCACCTCGGCCCCTGCGGCAGGCTTGCCGTCCGGCAGCCTGGCCGAGATCGACACCACCGCCTGGCCTCGAACCGGGTAGCTCGGCTTGTCGGTTGCGACCTTCACCTCGATCTGGTGCGCCTGGGCGCCGACGCGGATCTCGGCCATGCCGAGCCGGTAGGCCGGCTTGCTGAGGTCGACGAGTGCAGTGGGCGCGACATACTCCTTGCCTTCGTACCAGAACGCCGTCCACCATTCGCGCGGCGACTTGAAGCCCCAAGTGAAGAAGCTGTACCAGGGCACCTCCCGGAGACGGCCGCGCAGGGCCATCACGCTGACGAAGACATTGGGCCCCCATTCGGGCTTGACCTGCAACGTCACCGTCGGGTCCTTGCCGTCGAGTTGCACCACATGCGACTCGATCACGCCTTCGCGTTCGACCGACACCAGGGCGGTCGATGAGCGAAACGGGCTGCGCACCTGGAACTTGGCGACCTCGCCCGGCATGTAGTTCTTCTTCTCGGGCAACACGTCGATCCGGTCGTGGTTTTCGCCGCCGAACCAGATCTCGCCACGGTTGGTGACGTACACCGAACTGGCTGCACGGCTGTCGCGGCCATCATTGTCGGTCGCGCTGGCAATGAGTTCGATCTGACCGGGCTGCTTCAGCTCGGTGTCGCACAAGAGCAGGCCGCGCGCATCGCTCTTGCCGGTGCAGACCGTGCCGATGTCCTTCACCTCCGTCTTGTTGTCGTAGGTGTAGAAGCCACCCACCATCCGTTTTCGGCTGGAGGTCGTGACGCGCGACATGGCGCGCACGTTGAGCGTCACGCCTTCCAGCGGCTTGCCCGCCAGATCGAGCGCGAGCGCGCGGAACTTCAGTTTTTCGCCGACCGAGACCCAGTCCTCGGTCTTGATGCCGGCGATCACGCCGGCGGGCCAGAGCGTCTGGACGTTCTGCAGCGTCTGCACCTCGCCGTTCGGATCTGCGTACGTGGCTTCGATCAGCAGCTCACGCGGCGTGGCGCGCGCCACGGGAATCTTGTCGATCGTGAGGCGGCCTGCGCCTTCCTTGTCCAGCGTGAGTGGCAGCTTGTCCGCGACGATGCGGCCGTCCTCTTCGGTTGGGTCGACCTCTGCGCCACCCGGCGCCGATGCGCCTTCCTTGCTGGGCGCGGCAAAGCTGAAGCCGTCGAAGTCGGCGAATGCCAGATTCCGGGCGCGGACCATGGCAGACACCTGCACCGGCAGGCGCGATGCGGCTCCGCCGGCCACGTAGTTCACCTGCACGTCGATCGGCAGCGACGTCGCGGCCACCAGTGGCTTCTGGCTGCTCGGTGCGATGCGGCCCTCGAACACCGGCAGGCGAAACTCCTCGACCCGAAAGCTTCCGGTGACCTTGGTTCGCTCGCCGTCTTCTTCCGCGTCGGCGCCGCCAGGCTTGCCGCTTCGGAGTGCGACCTCGTAGACGCCGAGCTTGGCGGCCGGTGGAATCTTGAAAGTGCTTTCGCTGCTTCGACCGCCCGTGGGCGTCGTTCGCCACTTGACGGCCTGGGTGTACTGCTGCCCGCTGCCGACGTGGGTCAGCACGAGGGTATTTGGCAGGCGCTTGGGCAGGCCGAAGCCGGCCAGCGTCTGCGTGCGGATCAGGTGCTTCATCGACACCGTCTCGCCGGCGCGAAACAAGGTGCGATCGAAGATGGCGTGGGCGACCTGGTCGGCTTCGGGCTGAAGCGACGTCGGCACGTTGAAGCGCCACGGCTCGATGCCGCGTTGCCAATCGGTCCAGGTGAAGGCGATGTCTTCCACGCCGTCTTCGCTCCTGGCCCGCGCACTCACGAAGTACGCGTTGGGGCTGTAGTCGTCTTCGCTGGAGCAGCTGGGCGCATCGGCCGAGATGCCGGACAGCGCGACCCGTCCGCTGGCATCGGTGGTGCCCGACGCGACCGGCTTTCCGGTGCAGTCCGACACGCGCACCGCCGCGCCCGGCACCACCTTGCCTTTGTCGAGCGTCGTGACCCAGGCCATGGAATTTTCGCGGCCGAGCTTGAAGTGCACCGCCAGGTTGGTGACGAGCGCGGTGGTGCGGACGTACATCGTGCGGGCGGCGCCGTAGCGTTCGTCGAGCAGCGCATCTCCCAGTTTCTGCGACGACATCTCCAGGACGTGAAAGCCCGGCGCGAGCGGAATGCCGATCACTTCGAAGGGCCTGGGATCCGGGCTGTCGGCCTTCGGCATGTCGAGCGTCTTCACGCCGGCCTGCCCGCCCAGGAGCGACAGCATGCGGGTCTGGACCTGATCGGCGTCGTCCTTGTCGATCACCTTGGGAAGCGCCCCCTTGACATCGTTCGCCGCACGTTCGCGCGGCACGCTGCTGTTGTTGTCGTAACGGCGGATCTTTCTGTACCAAGCGACGATGTCCTCGTCGCTCTTCGGGTTCATGTCGCTCACCTGGCCAGGGGTCAGGGCCTGGACCTTCAGAGCCGGCTCGACGCGGCGCACGGTGACCGGCATCAGCGCTGCCTCGCCCGGCTCGGCCAGCCGTTCGATCACACCGAACGGAGAGGCCGCGAACTTGGCGAGCGGCGGCATCGCGCCCGTGGACACCTTCATCGGAAAGCTGGAAGGCGCCGCCAATGCGCGCGACGACGCGTCTTCGAACTTGGCGGGCAGCTCGATCGTGAATGCCGTCTGTTCGGCAAAGGGCGGTGCGAAGCTCACGCTGTCGACCACGGCGTCCGGGTCGACCGAGCCGCCTTCGTCGTCGAAGCGCGGCTGCACCGTCTTGCCATTGCCCTTGAGGCCGATCTGCGCCGCCAGCTTGCGCGACACCGGCGCATTGAAGGTGAGCACCATCGGACGCAGCGGCAGGCATGCGGCCTGGGCGTTTTCGCGTTCGCAGCTGAAGGTGGCCGCGAACGGCGCACGGACTTCGAAATCGATGCGCCGCTCGACCGCATTGGCAACGCCGGACGGTGTGGCGACACCCTTTCCGTAGACCAGTTGCACGCGGGTGTCCGCTGTGAGCGTGCGATTGCATTGCAGGGTGACGAAGTGCAGTGGCGCCTTGTCGGCTTCCTTGTCGCGACCCAGGGCCTTGAGCACCGCGGCGCGCTGGGTGCCTTCGATCAGCCGGACCGGGATGCGCTCGCCGACGCCGTCGGCCATGCACCAGACGTTCTCGCGGACGCTGTCGAGCGTCGCGGGCCCGTTCAGTTCGAGCAGGAAGATCTGTTGCTCGTCGATCTTGCCGTACCCCGGCTGCCAACGGCGGACGAACGGCCCGCCCGTGTTGAAGCGATAGCTCGCCGCGCTCTTCAGGTCGGCGCCCCCGAGCCCCTTGAACGTAGCAACGCGATCGACCGTGCAACGCACGCCAGGCGGCAGGTCGGCCTGGAAGTCGAAGACCCATTGCTTCTCGGACGTCCAGCGTCCGGTGCCCTTGGGCAAAGCCGCGTCGGTGCAATTCACCGTGAAGGGGGCGGCGGCGTTGGGGCTGCCCATGTCGACCGCGGCTTGGTCGAACGCGGCGACCACCTGGCGGACCTGGGACACCTCGCCCTGCGGCGTCAGGCGGGTGACTTGGAGCGCATGGGCGTCCGGGTGAATCCAGCCCGCGAGTGCCGCTGCGAGCATCAACAATTTTGTTCTCACGTTCAACTTCGAACCTCCGTGGAACGCGCAGCGTATCGCAAGTCCCGGCAGGCGAAATGACGCATGTGCCTCCACTATGATCGCGGTCGATATGAAAATGCTGCTCAGCCATCCCGCAGGCAATCAGAATGTTCGCGCGATGCTCGACGCATTGAACCGGCAAGACATGCTCGCCCGGTTCGCAACGACGATCGCCGCGCCGCCCGAGGGCTTCGGCCTGAAGCTCATCCCCAATGAACTGACACGCAGCCTGCTGCGCCGGCGCTTCGAAGTTCCGCACGAAAAGATTCTTCAGCACCCCTGGCGTGAGGTTGCGCGGGCCGTGTGCACGCGCATGGGATGGAACCACTGGCTGCGGCACGAAGAGGGCTTCGCCTCGATCGACGGCGTGCTCAACGATTTCGACCGATTCACCGCCAGGGCGCTGCCGGGCGTGCACCGGAGCCAGCCGCTGACGGGGGTCTATGCGTACGAGGATTCGGCGCTCGACACCTTCAAGGCAGCCCGCGCACTCGGCGTGAAGTGCGTCTACGACCTGCCGATCTCCTATTGGGAAGTGGGCCGCCGGTTGATGGAAGAAGAAACGCTGCGGTTGCCGCAGTGGGTCGGCGCGCTCGGTGGTGGCATGTCCGATTCGCCCGCGAAGCTCGATCGCAAGGTCAAGGAGCTCGAACTCGCCGACCTCGTCGTCGTCCCGAGCCAGTTCGTCGCCGATTCGCTGCCCGGCTGGGCGGCCGGCAAGCTGCGCGTGCTGTCGCCCTTCGGCTCGCCGAGCTCGCCCGCCGGCCTCGCGTCGCAGCCGCCAGGAGATCGGTCGCGGCCGTTGCGCGTGCTCTTCGTCGGTTCGATGGGCCAGCGCAAGGGCCTGGCCGACCTGTTCGCCGCGATGCGCCTGCTCGAAGGAGAGAACATCGAGCTGATCGTCATGGGGTCGCTGCTCAAGGAGCACGCGTTCTATGCGAGCCAGTACGCCGGCTTCAAGCATGAGAAAGGCCGCCCGCACGCCGAGGTGCTCGAGTTGATGCGCAGCTGCGACGTCTTCTGCCTGCCGTCGTTGTACGAAGGCCGCGCATTGGTGATGCAGGAAGCCATGAGCCAGGGCCTCCCGCTCGTCATCACGGCCAACACGGGCGGCGAAGACCTCGTCATCGAGGGCCGGACCGGCTTCCTGGTGCCGATCCGTTCGCCGGAAGCCATCGCCGAAAAACTGGCCTGGTTCAATCAGCACAGGCAGGAACTCGAAGCGATGAAAGAGGCAGCGGTGCGCCATGCCGCCACCTACACGTGGAAGGCCTACGGCGACACGGTGATTGAGGCGATCCGCAAGCTCGCATAGTCCGAAGACGGTCCAATGGCCTGATGCACCGGCCCCGCGCTACCCACCTTCGATGAATCGTCTCTGGGAAATCGACGCCTTGCGCGGGCTCATGCTCGTGCTGATGACGATCACCCACCTGCCGAGCCGCTTCACCGATCCGGTCGGACAGCCTTTCGGATTCGTTTCGTCGGCCGAGGGTTTCGTGTTGTTGTCGGCCGCCGTGGCGGGCATCGTCTACACGCGGATCGGCCAGAACAAGGGCGTGCCCGCCATGCGCCAAGCCTTCTGGCGCCGGGCGCTCAAGATCTACCTGGCCCAGGCAGCAGCGCTGCTCTTTCTGTTCACCATCATTCGCGGCTTGGGCATGCGCTTCGACCAGCTGGCCGTCAAGGAGATGCTCGCCTTCTTTCTGTCGCATCCGGTGGAAGGCATCGTCTATTCGCTTCTGCTCGTGTACGAGCCGCCCTTGTTCGACATCTTGCCGATGTACATCTTCTTCATGTTGATGAGCCCGTGGGTCCTGGCCCATGCGCTGCGGCACGGATGGGGCGTACCGATGGCGTTGAGCGCCACGCTGTGGGCACTGGCGCAGTTCGACATCGCTCCAGCGGTCTACAACCTCGCAGTTCGTTTTCTTCACTTGCCCGTGCCGTACGCGGACTTGGGCTCGTTCGATGCCTTCGCCTGGCAGTTCTTGTGGTTCGGCGGCCTGTGGCTCGGCGCGAGGTACGTCGACCCCGATGCGCGGCCGCTCGCGTTTCCGCGCTGGGTGGTCGTTTTCGCCGCAGGCGTGGCGCTGTTCATCCTGTGCTGGAGGCATTTCGGGCCCGGTGGACAAGCGGCTTTCGGCGACAACCAGGACCTGAACCTGCTCTTCGACAAGTGGCGGCTGGGTCCTTTGCGACTTCTCGATTTGTTGGCGCTGATCATTCTGGCCATGCGCTTCGGCCGGGGATTCATGCGTCGCATTCCGCGATTGCACTTTCTGGAATCGATGGGCGCCGCGTCGCTGCCGGTGTTTTGCGCGCACCTGGCAGCGGTGCTTCTGGTGAAGGCGATCTTCGGCGCGGACTATGAGGTCCGCCCCTGGTGGGGCGATGTGTTGATGCTGGCGGCCGTCTTCACCTGGATGTACGCGGTCGCCCGCGCCACGCTCTGGCTCGAGGCTCGGCCCGGCCGCGAGGCCTGAGCGCTCAGCGGGGCGCGGCGGCCACGTCGGACGGACGGGGCGTCTCGGACTTCATCAGATAGGAAGAGATGATCGAGCGCCACAGCCCGTAGCCGTCCTGATTCAGATGCAGGTTGTCGGCGCGAAAAAGCTCGTGGCGCGGACGCCCCGCAGCGTCGACCATCGGCGTGAAGATGTCGATGTAGTCGCTGTTGGGCAGGCGCTTGATGTACGCGGCCATCAACTGGTTGGTCTCGCGGATCTGCGGCATCAGCAGCTCACGTGCCGGGCTGGGCTTGATCGAGATGTAGCCGATGCGCACGTGCGGCAGGGCAGCGCGGACCGTATCCACGAAGGTTTCGAAGCTGGCGAGCACCTGCATGGGCTTGCGCCCCTGGGCCAAATCGTTGTCGCCGGCATAGACGAAGACCTGTCGGGGCTTGTAGCGAACGACCAGGTTCTGGGCGAGCAGGCTGCAGTCGCGCATCGTAGACCCGCCGAAGCCTCGGTTGATCACCAGAGGCAGCTGGCGAAAGTCTTGTGCGAGGCTGCTCCAGAGTCGAATGCTGGAGCTGCCGACGAACAGCACGCCGTCGGCACCCGGAATCTGCGCTTCGTCCGCTGCCGCGAACGCGGCCAGATCGCTTTTCCAGCGCGCCTCCGGCGTGACTTCGACAGGCAGACTCGGTGTCGCGACGACCGTGGACGGTGACACGCTCTGCGCTTCGGACGCGTGAGCGCCAAGCATGGCAAGCGCAATGACGACGGCTCGAGCAGCGTGGGAGTTCACTAGCGACATGGCTGGACAACGTTTCCGACCGGAAATCGTTGTCACGGTATCCGGCGTCTGCTCTGGATACTAGAGGGTTTTCTCGATCAACGGGCCCTTGAAGAGCACCGGACCGGTCGGTCCGCGTTCGCTCGGCACGCCGCCCCGCGGCTCCAGACTCACCGCAAGTGCCGGCACCGATCGGACCTGGGCCTCGCTCGCGGCCAGCTTGAGCGCTTGCGCATCGCTCAGCACCCCGAGCGATCTCGGCGCGCTGCCGGGCGGCAAAGCCCACAATTGCAGCGACTTGTCTTCTCCCACGCGGTAGTCGCCCACCCTCTGCAGCACCAACTGGTTGTGCTTGGGGTCGAAGGTCACGAGCAGCGAGGCTTTCGAGGCGTCGTCCGACAGCACGGCCACGTAGCGCACGGCCGGCGCGTTCTGCAACTGATCTTTCAGGTTGACGCCCACCACCACGGCCGCCAGCGTCGCCACGGCACCGATGGCGGCCGCGCTTCGCCAAAGTGCCAGGCTGCGCAGCCATCCCCCTCCCGTCGCGCCGGCGGCGGACGGGGGCGCTGCGCGCTGGCGCGCGAGCGCCGCATCTTGCTGCTCTGCCTCGATCAGGTTGCGGATCCGGGTCCACACCGCCGCGTCAGGGAGTTCGGCGGGCTGCAATTCGGCCATGCTGGCAAGGCGCCCCTGCCATACCAGGGCCGCTGCACGAACGGATGCCTGCTCGCGCGCGATGGCTTCGAAGCGCCGGCGTGCTGCGCCCCGCAAGGTGCCCAGAGCGTGGCTCGCGGCGAGCAATTCAAGCAGTTGCGCATTGCCGGCGATGTTCATGACGCTTCCTTCATGCGACCTGGCTCATGCAGGCACGCAGCTTTTCCAGCCCGCGCCGAATCCAGGTCTTGACCGTGCCGAGCGGCAGGCTGAGCTGCCGCGCCAGGTCGCCATGGCTCAGGTCGCGCAGGTAGGCCAGGCTGACCACCTCGCGCTGCCGTCCTTCCAACTGGCTCAGGCATTGGTGCAGTGCCCAGGCCTGCTCGCTGGCATCGGCCGTGTCCATCGGGTCGACCGAATCGGATTCGAAGGTGTCGGCCATCACTTCGTCGAATTCCTGCGTCAACTGGGCGCGATCGGCGGTGCGCCGGCGCAGCAGATCGAGCGAGCGGCTGCGGACGATCAGCCCCATCCAGGCCATCGGCGGGCTGAGCGTGCCGCGGTAGTCGGCGGCGGAGCGCCACACCGTCAGGAAGCTTTCCTGGAGCACGTCTTCGGCCCATTCGCGGTTGCGGACCACGCGCATGGCGAGGCCGAACAACTTTGGCGAGGTGCGGTCGTAGAGCGTGCGCAAAGCGGCTTCGTCCCTGCGACCCACGCGATCGATCAGCGCCGTCAACTCGGCGTCTGGGCTGGAGGCAATCATGGGTGGATTGTCGGGCATCGATCGGCATGCAATCGGTACGCCGGGACAGCGCTTTCGGATTCAGTTCGACGGCAGTGCATCTGGATGGGTGGCGGGAATCGTAGTGGGTGACGAGGAGCTCATTTTGAAGGCATGAAGGCGCTCCTCGACCCGAACTTCAACGCTCAACGCAAAAGGAATCGACCATGTACACCCGCACACTCCTGTCTCTCGCTGCCGCCGCGTCGCTCGCGGCATGTTCCGGCATGGGCTCGGACAAGGCCATGATGAGCTCTCAGGCCGACCTGCCGGACGCGGTCAAGGTGCCTGCCGGCCATCGCGTGGCGATGGAAACCGTCGGCGCCGGCGACATCACCTACGAATGTCGCGTCAAGGCGAACATGCCCGGCCAGTTCGAGTGGGTTTTCGCCGGCCCTGATGCCAAGCTCATGGATCGCAGCGGCAAGCAGGTGGGCAAGTACTACGGCCCGCCCGCGACCTGGGAAGCGATGGACGGATCGAAGATCACGGGGACGCAAGTGGCCGTGGCGCCCAACGGCCCGAGCAACATCCCGCACCAGCTGGTCAAGGCCAACCCGGCCATGGGAAGTGGCGCGATGCAGGGCGTGAGCTACGTGCAGCGCATCAAGACGCGCGGCGGCGTGGCGCCGATGGCGCCTTGCGGTGCTTCCGCCGTGGGGCAGAAGCAGATCGTCAAGTACCAGGCCGACTACCTGTTCTACCGCGCCATGTGATCGAGCGGGCGCACGGCCTCAGAGGCTGTTGCGCCCGATGCCCTGGTACATGACGCCGGCCTGCTTCATGGCGCCGGGTTCGTAGAGGTTCCGGCCGTCGAAGATCACCGGCGCCTTCATCAGCTGCTTCAGGCGGTCGAGGTTCGGGCTGCGGTAGGCCTTCCATTCGGTCACGATGATCAGTGCGTCGGCGTCGGCGAGGGCCTCCATCGGGTCCTTGGCGGACGTGAAGGTGATGCGCTCGAGCAGGCCCGGGGCGTCGGCAAAGTCGAGCTTGAGCACGCGCCGGGTTTCGTCGACCGCGATGGGGTCATGGGCCACCACGCGCGCTCCGGCACGGAGCAACACGTCCAGCACGACGCGGCTCGGGGCTTCGCGCATGTCGTCGGTGTTGGGCTTGAACGCGAGGCCCCACAGTGCGAAGGTCCGGTCGCTCAGGTCGGGACCGAAACGAGCGAGCACCTTGTCGGTCAGGACGCGTTTCTGATCGTCGTTGACGGCCTCGACCGATTCCAAAACGCGCAGTGCCTGGCCGTTCTCGCGCGCGATGCGCGTCAGGGCCTGAATGTCCTTGGGGAAGCAGCTGCCGCCGTAGCCTGTTCCGGCATAGAGAAAGCTGTAGCCGATGCGGGGGTCGGATCCGATGCCTTGCCGCACGGCTTCGATGTCGGCGCCGACGCGGTCCGCCAGATTGGCCAGCTCGTTCATGAAGCTGATGCGCGTGGCCAGCATCGCATTGGCGGCGTACTTGGCGAACTCTGCCGATCGGACGTCCATCACGCGGGTGCGCTCGTGGTTGCGATTGAAAGGCGCGTAGAGCTTGCGCATGGCGCCGAGCGCCTCGCGGCCGGCTTCGTCGTCGGTGTAGCCGATCACGATGCGGTCGGGCCGCATGAAATCTTCGACGGCGGCGCCTTCTTTCAGGAATTCGGGGTTGCTGACGACCGAGAAGCGAAGGTCGGAGCGACCGCGCTTGTCCAGCTCTTCCTGGATGGCCGCGGTGACCTTGTCGGCCGTGCCCACCGGCACGGTCGACTTGTCCACGACGACCTTGAACCCGTTCATGTACTTGCCGATGTTGCGCGCGGCAGCCAGCACGTATTGCAGGTCGGCGCTGCCGTCTTCGTCCGGCGGCGTGCCGACGGCGATGAACTGGATGTCGCCATGGGCGACCGAGGCCTCGGCATCGGTCGAGAACGACAGGCGCTTGGCCGCGACATTGGACTCGACGACATCCGCCAGCCCCGGTTCGTAGATGGGGATGCCGCCTTCGTTGAGCGTGTTGATCTTGGCCTTGTCGACGTCCAGACAGAAGACGTTGTTGCCGATGTCGGCAAGGCAGGCGCCGGTGACGAGACCGACGTAGCCGGTACCGATGATGGTGATGTTCATGGAGTCAGGCCGACGTGGGTTCCGCGAGTATCTTGTCGAAGTAGGCGATGGTCTTCTTCAGCCCTTCTTCGAGCTGCGTCTGGGGCTGCCACCCACCCAGCTCTTTCTGGGCCATCGAGATGTCGGGGCGGCGCTGCTTGGGGTCGTCCGCCGGCAGCGGCATCCGAACGAGCTTGCTGCGGGAGCCCGTCAACTCGATGACCTTGTTGGCGAGGTCGAGCATCGAGAATTCGCCCGGGTTGCCGATGTTGACCGGCCCGGGCAGTTCGTCGCCGGTGTTCATCATCCGGATCATGGCCTCGACCAGGTCGTCGACATAGCAGAAGCCGCGCGTCTGCTGGCCGTCGCCGTAGATCGTGATGTCCTCGCCCTTGAGCGCCTGGACGATGAAGTTCGACACGACGCGCCCGTCGTTCAGGTGCATGCGCGGGCCGTAGGTGTTGAAGATCCGGACGACCTTGATGCGCAGCTTGTGCTGCCGGTGGTAGTCGAAGAAGAGGGTTTCGGCGCAGCGCTTGCCTTCGTCGTAGCAGCTGCGGATCCCGATGGGGTTCACGCGGCCCCAATAGGCTTCGACCTGCGGATGAATCTCCGGGTCGCCGTAGACCTCGCTCGTCGATGCCTGCAGGATCTTGGCGCGCACGCGCTTGGCCAGCCCCAGCATGTTGATGGCGCCATGCACGCTCGTCTTGGTGGTCTGCACCGGGTCGTGCTGATAGTGGATGGGCGAGGCGGGGCATGCGAGATTGAAGATCTCGTCGACCTCGACATAGAGCGGGAAGGTCACGTCATGCCGCATCAGCTCGAAGCGCGGGTGGTCGAGCAGGTGCTCGATGTTGCGCTTGGTGCCGGTGAAGAAGTTGTCGACGCACAGAACGTCGTGACCTTGCTCGATGAGCCGGTCGCACAGGTGGCTGCCCAGAAAGCCGGCGCCGCCGGTCACGAGCATCTTCTTGGAAGCGTTGTATTGACGCATGCTGGAATGTCACTCCGTAGGGGAAATCATGGGGCGCGCTGCGCGCGCTGTTCGTACATCTTGGCGTCGACGAGCATCCGGAACCACAGCGCCTGGAAGAACGCGAAGTAGAACCCCGCGGTTCCGTCCAGGAAACCGAGCCGGAACACGTAGCGGTAGACGAAATAGCTGAGCGACCGCATGCCGGTCGGGAGCTTGTAGTAGATCTCTTTGATGAAGCGCGTGCGCTCGCGGGCGTCGCCCATGAGGCGAGGCTTCAGCACGTTGTCGGCGCCGCTGCGCGGGCCCAGCTTTTCCTTGGCTTCGGCGTCGCTCCAGCGGTTGTGGCTGGCCACCCAGTCGGTCAGCCGCGCAGAATTCTTGTCGTGCATGAAGCCGTCGATGCGCCCTGACGGCGCCGTGCTGATGAAGTGCTGGTCGTACAACCGCGATTCGCAGCGCCCCACGCCTGATCGGAAGAGCCGCAGATGCCAGGGATTGACGCCGCTGAACCGAAGCATCTTTCCCATGAAATAGTCGCGCCGGCGCAGCATGTAGGCGTCGAAACGGGGTGTGCCGGCCAGCAGGGCCCGCATCTCTTCGATGGACTGGGCATCCAGCACTTCGTCGGCGTCGAGGTGGAGCTGCCACTCGCAGTCCTGCTCGATCTGGGAGATGGCCCAGTTACGCTGGTCGCTGTAGTTGGAAAAGGGGCGCTGGACCACCGTGCATCCCAGTTCGCGAAGGATGTCAGGCGTGCCGTCGGTGGAATGCGAGTCGACTGCGTACACGTGAGGGCTCACCTTCATCGCTGCAGACACCGTCTCGCGGACGATCGAAGCGGAATTGAAGGTGAGGATGACGACGGTGCAGCGGGTTTTTTCCATGAGGGCGGGGGTTCGGACCGGACAGCGGCAGTCGTAGAGTGCGGTTTCAATCGGCGCTTGGCAATGTAACTTTAGCACTACAATTTACATTCAGGTACAAACAGCGCAGGCCGTAGTTCGTACTCCGTCGATTTGTTGGCGATCCAGTCGCTTGATTAGCAACCGATGCGCGGCGGGAAAGCCAAAGTTCTATGGGCAGGGTTAACCCGAGCCAGTTTATGCCAAACGTTCGCGGTGTCTCGCAATTTGTGCCCGCACTTGCGCGGGCGCCGTACCGCCCGCCAGATTTCTGGCATTGAGTGAGCCGCGCAGGCTGAGCAGGTCGAAAACGTCCTTCTCGATGGCCGGATGAAAAGTCTTGAGCACCGCCAGGGGCAGTTCGGCCAGGTCGACCTTGTGAGAAATGGCGGCCTTGACGGCCCGGGCCACGGTTTCATGCGCATCGCGGAAGGGCAGGCCCTTCTTGACCAGGTAGTCGGCCAGATCGGTCGCCGTCGCATAGCCGCGCAGGGCTGCGAGTTCCATCGCCTCGGGTTTGACGGTGATGCCGCCGATCATCTCGGCAAAGATGCGCAGCGTGTCCTTGAGCGTATCGACGGTGTCGAAGAGCGGCTCCTTGTCTTCCTGGTTGTCCTTGTTGTAGGCGAGCGGCTGGCCCTTCATGAGGGTGATGAGACCCATCAGATGGCCGACGACGCGACCGGTCTTGCCGCGCGCGAGTTCGGGCACGTCCGGGTTCTTCTTCTGCGGCATGATCGAACTGCCGGTGCAGAAGCGATCGGCGATGTCGATGAAGCCGAAGGCCTGGCTCATCCAGAGAACCAGCTCTTCGCTGAGTCGGCTCACATGCACCATGGCGATGGACGCGGCTGCGGTGAACTCGATCGCAAAGTCCCGGTCGCTCACCGCGTCGATGCTGTTGTGGCAGATGCCGTCCATGCCGAGCGCGCGAGCGACGGCTTCGCGGTCGAGCGGGTAGCTCGTGCCCGCCAGCGCTGCAGCGCCGAGCGGCAGCCGGTTCAGGCGCTTGCGCACATCGGCCATGCGTTCGGCGTCGCGCGCGAACATTTCCACGTAGGCCAGCATGTGGTGGCCGAAGCTGACGGGCTGCGCGACCTGCAGGTGCGTGAAGCCCGGGAGGATGACTTCTGCGTTTTTCTCCGCGATGTCGACCAGCGCCTTCTGGAGTTCGGTGAAGAGGCCGTCGATCAGATCGATCTCGCTGCGCAGCCACAGCCGCACGTCGGTCGCGACCTGGTCGTTGCGGCTGCGCCCGGTGTGTAGGCGCTTGCCCGCGTCGCCGGCGAGCTGCGTCAGGCGAGCCTCGATGTTGAGGTGCACGTCTTCGAGGTCGAGCTTCCAGTCGAAGCGGCCTTGCTCGATCTCCTGGTGGATCTGCGCCATCCCGTTTTCGATGGCGGCGAGGTCAGGTTCGCCGATGATTCCCTGGGCAGCGAGCATTCGGGCGTGCGCGAGCGAGCCTTGGATGTCCGCCTGCCACAGCCGCTTGTCGAAATCGACGCTCGCCGTGTAGCGCTTCACCAGCTCGCTCATGGGCTCCGAGAACAGGGCAGACCAGGCTTCGGATTTCTTGTCGAGTTGGTTTTGGGTCATAAGTGCGAAGTGGGGAAGCAATAATGGGTTCGAACCCAGAACACGTTGCGATGCGCGACCCCACGATTTTATCGGCCCCATCTCCCGCGAAGCCCCTCCAGCGGGAGCAAACGCTTGCGCATGCCGAAGGTGCCTTGTTCGACGCCTGCCAGATCGGCGTGGTGTTGCGCGCCGTGCTGCTGGTCGAGGTCGCGGTCTCGGTGACGACGTTGTTCGTCGCTCCCACCTTTGCGGACTGGCTGGTGCTGTCGACCACGGTGACGGTCGGCGCACTGCCCGCGACCTTGCTGTGGCTGCTTGCAGCCTGTGGACTCAAGCGCTGGCTGGGCCGCCTGCCCCGACCGGCCCAGTATGCCGCGGGTGCGCTTCTGGGAGCGATCTCCGCCAGCTATGGCTGCGGCCTGCTGCGGCTGACGGGTGTGCTCGGGGCGGCGCCGTGGGTGGCCAGCGCCCTGGCCGGATCGTTGCTCTCTGCGCTGATCATGGCGGCCCTCGTGCTGCGCGCTCGCGGCCAGACGCCGGCCACGACCACGGCGCGCCTCGTCGAGCTTCAGTCGCGCATTCGCCCGCACTTCCTGTTCAACACGCTCAACAGCGCCATTGCGCTGGTGCGCGCGGAGCCGGCCAAGGCCGAGGCGCTGCTGGAAGACCTGAGCGAGCTGTTTCGCGGGGCACTGGCCGATCCGGGTGAATCCGTCACGCTGGCCGACGAGGTGACGCTGGCCGAGCGTTACCTCGCCATCGAAGAAGTGCGCTTCGGCGAGCGTCTGCAAACGCGCTGGGATCTCGACCCGGCGGCCGCCACTGCGCGCTTGCCGCCGCTGTTGCTGCAACCCCTGGTCGAGAACGCCGTCAAGCACGGTGTCGAGCCCAGCCCTCAGGGCGCGAAAATTCGCATCCGCACCGAACGGCGCGGCGCGATGGTGGTGATCGAAGTGGTCAATTCGCTGCCGCCCCTGCGCTGGGCCGAGGAGCCGCTTCCGCGCGGGCACGGCATCGCTCTCGCGAACGTGCGTGACCGCTTGCGCCTCCTGCATGATGTGCAGGCGCAGTTCAGCGCCGGCCTCGACCAGGACACTTACCGAGTCCGAATCGCCATTCCTGCTGATTCATGAATGCATTGCAAACGCTGATCGTCGACGACGAATTTCTTGCGCGGTCGCGCCTGCGCGTGCTCCTGTCCGAATGCGCTTCGCCCAGAGTCGACGTGGTGGCGGAAGCCGCCAACAGCGAAGCCGCGCGAGAGCACATCACCAGCGTGCCGATCGATCTGGTGCTGCTGGACATCCACATGCCCGGCATCGACGGCATCGAATTCGCGCGCACCCTCGGAAAAGGCCCGAGTGCGCCGGCGATCGTCTTCGTGACGGCCCATGCAGTTCACGCAGTGACCGCGTTCGAGCTCGAGGCCGTCGACTACCTGACCAAGCCGGTTCGCTCCGACAGGCTTCGGCAGGCACTCCAGAAGGTCGAGCGCTTCTTGCAGGCGCGCCGAGCGCCGCGCTCCGATCTGCCGCCGGAAGAAACCCTCGTCATCCAGGATCGCGGCCGCGCCGAGCGGGTTCCGTTGTCGGAGGTGCTCTATCTGAAGTCGGAGTTCAAGTACCTGACGGTGCGCACCGCGTCCCGCAGCCACATCTACGACGGCTCGCTGGCTGAATTCGAGGAACGCTACCGCACCCGGTTCGTGCGGGTTCATCGCAACGCGCTGGTGGCACGCGCGGCGATCCGCGCGCTGGAGAAGTACGACGACGGGGAAGACGCCGAAGGCTGGGCACTCCGGCTCGATGGCATTCCCGAACCTGTCGTGGTGTCGCGGCGACAACTGTCCGCGGTACGCGACGTCCTGAAAGATCCCCGATGAGCGACACAGAAAAAAAATCGACCGAGCAAGCGACGGCAGGACTGGAAGCGGCCGAACAGAAGACGCCGGAAGACAGGGCGATCGAAGAGGCGGAGGCCGAACGTGAGGCAGCCGACAAGAAGTCGCCCGAAGATCGGGCCGCTTCCGGGCGGCTCGATCCCAACAAGGTGCTGCTGCACATGCCGGTCGACGTGCGCAGTGCGTCGCTCATCGCGCTGGCCGTGCTGGCCAGCGTGTTCGCGCTGCATTGGGCCAAGGCGGTGTTCATACCGCTCCTGATCAGCCTGCTGGCGACCTATGCGCTTTCGCCGCTGGTCGACAGGCTCGAGCGTTGGAAGATCTCGCGCTGGATCGGCGCTGCGCTGATCCTGTTCGCCATCGGCGGATCGGTGTCCTGGACAGCGTATTCCCTTGCACCGAGCGCCAACGCACTGCTCGATCTGTTGCCGGTGGCCGCCCAGAAGATGCGAGCCACCGCCCGCAAGAATGCCCGGACAACAGACCCGAGCGCGCTGGACACGGTTCAGAAGGCGGCCGCGCAACTCGAGCAGGCCGCGGAGGAGAACACAGCCAAGACAGCGGCCCGCAGAGGCGTTTCTCGCGTCATCATCGAACGGGCGCCCTTCAATGTGCGCGACTACGTGCTGACGGGCACGCTGGGCTTGCTCGCTGCGGCAGGGCAACTCACCCTGATCGCTTTCCTGACCTTCTTCGCGCTGGGATCCGGCGACAGCTTTCGACGCAAGCTGGTGAAGATCACCGGGCCGAGCCTGGAAAAGAAAAAGATCACCGTGCACGTGCTGGACGACATCACGGGTCACATCCAGCGCTATCTGCTGGTTCAGATCTCGACCAGCGCGCTCGTCGGGCTGGCGACCTGGCTGGCGTTCTGGGCGATCGGACTGCAGAACGCCGCGGTCTGGGGCATCGTGGCAGCGGTGACGAACCTCATCCCCTACGTCGGATCGGTGATCGTGATGGGGGCTGCCGGCCTGATTGCGTTCGTCCAGTTCGAGCGGATCGACATGGCGCTGCTGGTGGGTGGCAGCTCGCTGCTGATCCACACGCTGGTCGGCAATCTGCTCGTGCCCTGGCTCACCAGCCGGACAAGCCGCATGAATCCGGTGGCGGTGTTCGTCGGGGTGATCTTCTGGGGCTGGCTCTGGGGCTTCTGGGGGCTGCTGCTCGGCATTCCGATCATGATGGTCGTCAAGGCCATTTGCGATCGGGTCGAGGACCTGCAGTCCATCGGCGAACTGCTGGGCGACTAGCCGGTGTTGCGCAGCCCCGCAGCGACTCCGTTGATCGACATATGGATGCCGCGCTTGAGGCGCTCGTCCTGTTGCCCCGCCCGGTAGCGCCGCATGAGCTCGACCTGAAGGTGATGCAGCGGGTCGATGTAAGGAAACCGGTAGCGCACCGAGCGCTGCATGTTGAGGTTGCCCTCGAGCCTTTGCTTGGCGCCGGTGATCAAGGTCAGGGCGTCCGACGTTCTTCGCCATTCGGTCTCGATCATCGAAAACACCCGCTGGCGCACCTTTCGGTCGGTGACCAGTTCCGAGTAACGCGAGGCGAGCGCGAGATCGCTCTTGGCGAGGACCATGTCCATGTTGGACAGCAAGGCGCTGAAGAACGGCCATTGCGCATACATCTTCCGCAGCAGGGCTTCGCGTGCTTTCCTGGCCGCCGGGCTGTCGGCCTGCGCCACGAATTTCTCGATGGCCGAGCCGAATCCGTACCAACCGGGCAGCGTCAGGCGGCATTGACCCCAGCTGAAGCTCCAGGGCACGGCGCGCAGCCCTTCGATGTCGTGGCTCGGATTGCGCGAGGCCGGGCGTGAGCCGATGTTGAGTTCGGCGATTTCCCGGATGGGAGTCGCGCTGAAGAAGTATTCGCCGAAGCCCGGTGTCTCGTACACCAGCGAGCGATAGGCCGCCATGCTGAACGTCGACAGTTCGCCCGCCGCCGAAACGAAGGCGGCCGGGGCGGCCTTGCCGGGCTGCAGCAGCGTGGCTTCCAGCGTCGCAGCGACCAGCGTTTCGAGGTTTCTCCGGCCGATCTCGCTGTTGGCGTACTTCGAGCCGATGACTTCGCCTTGCTCGGTCAGGCGGATCTGGCCGCGCACCGTGCCGGGCGGTTGAGCGAGGATGGCCTGGTAGCTCGGCCCGCCGCCGCGTCCCACCGTGCCGCCTCGGCCGTGGAACATGCGAAGCCGGATCGGCGTTGCCGATTTCCGATTCAGCTCGTCGATCATCGCGACCAGGGCGAGGCCCGCGCGATAGAGCTCCCAGTTGCTCGTGAAGATGCCGCCATCCTTGTTGCTGTCGCTGTACCCGAGCATCACGTCCTGCTCGGCGCCCGAGCGCTGGACCAGTGCGAGGATGCCGGGCAGCGCGTAGAAGGCACGCATGATGGGCGCCGCATTGCGCAAATCGTCGATGGTCTCGAAGAGAGGCACCACGATCAGGTCGCAGGTGGCGTTGGCGTCGGCCGTGCCGCCGCTCCCGAGCGCGCCGCGCAGCAGGCCGACTTCTTTCTGTAGCAGCAGCGCTTCGAGCAGGTCGCTGACGGTTTCGGTGTGGCTGATGATGTAGTGGCGGATCGCCGCGGCGCCATAGCGCGCTCTCGCCGTGCGCGCCGCCTCGAAGATCGCGATTTCGCTTCGGGCGAGGGGCGAGTAGTCGGCGTCCGGCACACGCAAGGGGCGCGCGTCGTCGAGCAGCCGAAGCAGCAGCGTCTGCTTGGCGTCCTCGGCGAGCGCTGCATAGTCGGGTTCGATGCGGGCCGTGGCCAGCAGCTCTGCAACCACCGCTTCGTGCTTGTCCGAACTCTGCCGGAGATCCACGGTGGCGAGATGAAAGCCGAACACTTCGACAGCTCGGATGAGCGGGCGCAACCGTTGTCCGACGAGCGCCGCGCCGTGCTTTTCGCCGAGCGATTGCTCGATGGTGCGCAGGTCTTCGAGAAAGTCCTGCGCACGCACATACGGGTTCTGCGGGGCGACCGCGTGCCGCGCTGCCACTCCGCCGGTCAGTTCGAGCAGCGTCGCAGCCAGGCGTGCATACATGCCCGTGAGCGCGCGCCGGTAAGGCTCGTCCTGCCGGTGCGCGCTCTGGTCTGGCGAGCGTTCGGCCAGGGCCTGCATTTCGACGGTGACATCCACCAGCGTGGCCGACAGCGACAGCTCCCCGCCAAGGTAGTGGACTTCGGTCAGGTAATGGCGAAGCGCCATTTCGGACTGACGACGCAGCGCATATTCGAGCGTTTCGGAGGTGACGTTCGGGTTGCCATCCCGGTCGCCCCCGATCCATTGGCCCATTCGCAGGAAGGGCGCCAATGCATGACGGCCGAGCGATTGCTCGAGCGTTGCATACACGCGCGGGATCTCTCGCAGAAAAGTGGCTTCGTAATAGCTCAGCGCGTTCTCGACTTCGTCGGCCACCGTGAGCTTCGAAAAGCGCAGCAGGTGCGTCTGCCAGAGCTGGGTGACGCGTGTGCGCATCTGCGCCTCGTTGTCGGCATATTCGATGGGCGACAGTGCATCCTTGCCGCCCGCGAACGCGCGGTGTCGCAAATGGATGTCGTCTCGCGCCTGCAGGAGTTGGGCGATGGCACGTTCCGCATCGAGGATGCTCTTTCTCTGAACCTCCGTCGGATGCGCGGTCAGGACGGGCGAGACGTAGCTGTGTGCAAGCGTCGCTGCGACGGCATCGGCGGTGATGCCGGCCTTGCGAATGCGTGCCAGCGCGACCTGCAGGCTGCCACCCGTGCTCTCGCCAGCGCGCTCGGCGTTGGCGCGGCGGCGGATCTGATCGCGGTCTTCGGCGAGGTTGGCGAGGTGGCTGAAGTACGTGAAGGCGCGGATCACGCGCACGGTTTCCGCGGCGCTGAGGCCTTTCAGCAAATTCTTGAGGGCGCGGTCGGCGGAATGATCGGCGTCACGGCGAAACGCGACGGACAGCGTTCGGATCTTCTCGACCAGCTCATAAGTGGCTTCGCCTTCCTGCTCGCGAATGACGTCGCCGAGGATGCGACCGAGCAGCCTGATGTCGGTGACCAAAGGCAGGTCGTCGGCGTGCCGCCCCTTGCTTTCGACAGTACTTCGCCTGACTGCTTTCATTCCGCACTTCTCCTCGTGGGTGTGTCTGTGACCGGCATCGCCGCGCATCGTTGCTGCGATGCAACATGCTAGCATCCTCCGGTTCTTCACATCAACGGAAGCAACCTTGAGCACCATCGTGATCGCCACCCGCGAGAGCCGTCTGGCTCTCTGGCAAGCGGAACACCTGCAAGCCCGATTGCAGACACTGGGTCACAACACGAGCCTGCTCGGGATGACGACGCGCGGCGACCAGATACTCGACAGGACGCTGAGCAAGGTCGGCGGCAAGGGCTTGTTCGTCAAGGAACTCGAATTGGCCCTCGAGGAAGGACGCGCAGACATCGCCGTTCATTCGCTCAAAGACGTTCCGATGGATTTGCCGGAAGGTTTCGCGCTGGCCTGTGTGCTCGAGCGAGAAGACCCACGCGACGCGTTCGTGTCGCCCCATCATGAGTCCCTCGACGCCTTGCCTCAGGGTGCGGTGGTCGGCACGTCGAGCTTGCGGCGGCAGGTGCTCTTGCGTGCGCTCAGGCCCGATCTGCGGATCGAGCCGCTCCGAGGCAATCTCGACACGCGCTTGCGCAAGCTCGACGAAGGCCAGTACGACGCGATCATCCTTGCCGCTGCCGGCTTGAAGCGGCTGGGGCTCGAAAGCCGCATTCGCACCGCCTTCGACGTCGACACCATGCTGCCTTCCGCCGGACAGGGCGCGCTGGCTGTCGAGGTGCGGGCCGATCGCGCCGATCTGCTCGAGTTGCTGATGCCCCTGTCTTGCCGCACGGACTGGCTCGCGGTCACCGCCGAGCGTGCCGTGAGCCGCGACATGGGAGGCAGTTGCTCGATGCCGCTCGCGGCCCATGCGCGCTGGCAAGCCGATGGCACGTTGTGCATCGACGCGGCCTGGGGCGATCCGGAGACGGCGACAGACCTGGTCAAGGTGCGCGCCACCGCACAGGCGAGCGACTTTGCTGAGGCGAGGGCGCTCGGCGAAGACGCCGCCCGGATGCTCCGCGCGGGCGGCGCCCATTGAGATGTCCGGTGGCCGAGTGATCGTCACGCGCCCGGAGCGCGATGCCGCGATCTGGGTCGACGGGCTGCGTGCGGCCGGCGTCGACGCACGGCCGCTGCCGCTGATCGCCATCGAAGCGCTGGCCGATACGGCCGCCGCGGCCCATTTGTCGGCAGCGCGCGATCGCATGGCGACCTATTCAGCCCTGATGTTCGTGAGTGCGGCAGCAGCGGAATTCTTCTTCCAGGACGGCAGTGAGATTGCGACGGCGCCGCATGGGCCTCGCTTTTGGGCAACCGGACCTGGAACAACGGCGGCTCTCGGGCGCGCGGGGGTGCCTGCTGCCATCATCGATGCGCCTGCGAGCGATGCAGAGCAGTTCGACTCGGAAGCACTGTGGCAGATCGTGCGCTCCCAGGTCGGCCCTGGCAGCCGCGTGCTGATCGTTCGCGGCGGAGACGCGGCCGGGCGGCCTGCGGGCAGGGATTGGCTCGCTCGCCAGATCGTCTCGGCCGGTGGCGTGTGCAACGCTGTGGTGGCTTACCGGCGCTTCGCGCCGCGATTCGGCGATGCGGAGCGACGGTTGGCGAACGAGGCGGCAGACGGTTCAGGCATCTGGCTGTTCAGCAGCTCGGAAGCCATCGCCAACTTGCGCCATGCAGTGCCCGATATCGACTGGCGTGCGTCACGTGCGATCGCGACGCACGAACGCATTGCGCAGGCGGCGAAAGCTGCGGGCTTTGGTCGGGTCCGCGAGTCGCGACCCTCGCTGGTCGACGTGTTGGCGTCGATAGAATCATTCGAATGAGCGATGTGTCCGTATTGAACGAAACACCGCAGGCTTCGGCACAGAGCGCACCCATCCCTTCGCGGCTCTCGTCGCTGTCCTGGTCGAGCGTGGCGCTGGTGTTGCTTGCCGTGGTTGCGCTGGTGGCACTGATCGTCGCGCTGGCGCTCTGGCAGCGGCTCAATGGCATCCAAGAGCAACTGGCGCGCCAGAGTGCGGACGCCATCGCCCAATCGATGGAAGCGCGCACGCTCGCCCGGGAGTCGCGCGAGGTGGTGCGCGACACGGCGGCTCGGCTCGCCTTGGCCGAAACGCGGGTGGCCGAGGTGGCACTGCAGCGGTCGCAACTCGAAGAGCTGATGCAAAGCCTGTCACGCTCGCGCGACGAAAACCTGGTGGTGGACGTCGAATCTGCCGTTCGGCTCGCGCTTCAGCAAGCCCAGGCGACCGGCAACGTCCAGCCACTGCTGGCGGCGATGAGAGCCGGCGAACTGCGCATCGAGCGAGCCGCGCAACCTCGCCTCGCGCCGCTGCAGCGCGCCATGCAGCGCGACGCAGACCGGCTTCGCAGCAACATCAGTGCAGACACCGGACAGGCCCTGGAAAAGCTCGACGAACTCATGCGCGGTGTCGACGACCTGCCGCCTGTGAATGCGGTGGCGATGCGGGGCTCGGGCTTGAATCCCTGGCAGCCTGAAGCGATCCCGGCCGATGCGCCTTGGTGGGAGCGGCTGTTATTGACCATTCGCGGTGAGGCCCGATCGCTCGTCCGGGTCGGGCGGATCGAACGGCCCGAATCCATTCTGCTCACGCCGGATCAGACGTTTTTCCTGCGTGAAAATCTGAAGCTCAAGCTCCTCAATGCGCGGCTCGCGCTGCTTTCGCGGCAGGTGGACACGGCGCGCAACGAGCTGTCGACTGTCAACGCAGCGCTCAATCGCTATTTCGATCCCGCCTCGCGCAAGGTGCAGGCCGCCGCGACACTCGTGCAACAACTCCAGGGGCAGATCAAGACGACCGAGCCGCCTCGCATCGATGACACGATGGCCGCCCTGGCGACGGCTGCCGCCGGACGCTAGCCATGCGAGCTGCGCTTTGGCTCCTCGCCCTTTTCGGCATTGCGGCGGCAGTGGCGCTCTTTGCGGGCAACAACCAGGGAACGATCACCGTCTTCTGGCCGCCTTGGCGCGTCGACCTGTCCCTCAATCTCGTCCTTCTGCTGCTGACAGGCGCTTTCGCGCTGCTTCATTTCGCTTTGCGGGGGTTGTCGGCTCTCTTCTCGCTGCCGAAGCAGGCCCGGCAATGGCGCACCCAGCAGAAAGAGCGTGCACTCCATGCGGCGCTGCTCGATGCGCTGTCGCAGCTGCTCGCAGGGCGCTTTTCGCGCGCGCGACGGTCGGCCCTTGCTGCGCTTGCCCAGGAGCGAACCTTCGCCGCGCTCGAAGGGCACCTGCCGCATGCACAGCAGGTGCGGGTCCTGTCGCACCTTCTTGCGGCCGAAAGTGCGCAGGCTCTTCAGGACAGGCCCGCGCGCGAGGCCCATTTGCAGCAGGCGCTGAACGAAAGTGCAGTTCAGGGGGTGATGGGCAGTCCGGAAACACGGGAAGGCGTGCAACTTCGCGCCGCGCGGTGGTCGCTTGACGACCGAGACGCGCCAGCCGCACTGGCGCGTCTCGAAGACCTACCGCAGGGCGCCCAACGTCGCACCCTGGCGCTGCGGTTGCGACTGAAGGCGGCTCGACTGGACCGACGAACGCTCGAGGCGCTCGAGACGGCGCGGCTGCTGGCCAAGCATCGCGCCTTTTCGGACGCGGCAGCGCGCAGCATCGTGCGCGGCTTGGCGACCGAATTGCTGTCGGGGGCGCACGATCCGACTCAGCTCCTGCGCGCCTGGGCAAAACTCGAAACCGCCGAGCGCGAGATGCCCGAGGTGGCGATCCACGCCGCACAGCGGCTCGTCGCGCTGGACGGCGACCTTGCATTGGCGCGCGCCTGGCTGCTCCCTGCCTGGGAATCGATGGTCGCTCATCCCAACTCGCTGAGCGAGGCGTTGCGGATCAAGCTGGCGCTTGCGCTGGATGCCGGCCTGGACTCGGTCGACGCAGAATGGCTGGCGCGCATCGAGGCCGCCCAGCTGAGCAACCCGCGGGATCCGTATCTGCAATACCTTGCCGGTATGGCTTGCATGAAGCGCCAGCTGTGGGGCAAATCGCAGCAACTCTTGACGCAGGCGGGACTCGCCTTGCAAAAGGGCGACCTGCATCGACGCGTCTGGCAGGCCTTGGCCCAGCTTGCTGAGGCCAGGGACGACTTCGAGGAAGCGTCCGCCGCATGGAAACGAGCGGCCCGGGACGACAGCATTTGAGCATCGCGCATGGTAAGGTCTGGCGCTATCTATTTGATAGCGTACCGAGCTGAGCCTCTCTACCTTCGTTCTGTCAGGCTCACCCAGGGGCGGTGCCGTGAATATGTCGCGCTTTCTCCAGGCCGAATGGAATAAGCCGACAAACGAATTGAGTCAAATGTACTCATGAGGTACAGTCGTAACTGTTTGCAAAAGTACTCATTCAGAGTCATGCCGTGGAGTTGGGTTTGAAACGTTTTCTATTACATGTCGCTGTGCTGGCTGGTGCATCCGTGCTGTTGCAGGCCTGTGCTCCCTTGGCTCCAGGCTTCCGTTCGGCGAGCAACGACGCCGAGCAGGCCGTGTCTCCGTCGGGCTTTGCAAGTCCGGGCATCGATCCGCCGCCGCCGGGTGCGCTGACCGAGATCACGCCTCAGCTCATCAATGCGCAGCGCGCCGCCACCGCCAACACGACGATCAATCCGGACGTGAAGGGCCTGATGGGGACCACCCAGCCGTACAAGATCGGCGTGGGCGACGTGATCGGCATCGTGGTCTACGACCACCCCGAGATTGTCTTCAGTGCGACGCCCGCGACGACCGTGGCCGACCAGGCCAGCGTGTCTCCCGCCCCGGGTTTCATCGTTTCGAGCACCGGACAGCTGAGCTTTCCCTATGTTGACGGCCTCAAGGTCGAAGGCATGACGGTGCAGGAGCTCGAAGGTGCGCTGGTGAAGCGGCTCGCGCGTGTCTTCAAGGACCCGCAGCTGAGCGTTCGAGTGATGGCGTTTCGTAGCAAGCGCGCCTACATCGAAGGTGAAGTGAGGCAGCCTGGCCTGCTCGTGTTCACCGACATTCCGATGACTCTGGCCGAAGCGCTGAATCGGGCAGGCGGGTTGACCGCTGCCGGCGATCGCTCGGCGATCGAACTGACGCGCGACGGCAAGACCACGCAGCTCGACCTGGTCGCGATGTCCCATGCCGGCATCGACCCGACACGCATCCCCCTGAGGTCGGGCGATATGGTCATGGTTCGCAGCCGCGACGAGGGCAAGGTCACGGTGATGGGCGAAGTCACGGTGCAGACCGGCATCCTCATGCGCAATGGCCGTCTGAGCCTGAACGATGCGCTCACCGAGGTGGGTGGCGTGAACCTCACATCGGCGAATCCGCGTCAGATCTATGTGATCCGCAACGAAGAGAACGGTCAGGCAATCTTCCATCTGGATGCAAGGACGCCCACCGCGCTGGCGCTCGCCAACGGTTTCGCGTTGCGCCGCAAGGACGTGGTCTATGTCGACCCGGTTCCGCTCGTGCAATGGAACCGTGTGCTCAGCCTGATCCTGCCCACGGCGACGACGGCCTCCACCTATCGCGCTTTGGACACGAGCAGTGGCGTCCGCTGATCGATCGACATGCAGAACGTCCTCGTCGTATGCATCGGCAACATCTGTCGCAGCCCCATGGCGCAGGCGTTGCTCGAAGCGGCCTTGCCGGGCAGCGACGTCAGTTCTGCCGGTCTGCATGCGATGCACGGTCTGCCGGCAGACCCGCTTGCCTGCGAACTGATGGCGGAGCGCAGTTTCGATGTCTCGCGCCATCGGGCGCGACAACTCAGCATGGACATGTGCCAGCGCGCCGATCTGATTCTCGTGATGGATCGCGCGCAGCGGCACGAAATAGAAGATCGCTACCCCTTCGCCATCGGCAAGGTTTTTCGCCTGTGCGAGCACAGCAAGCAGGATGTTCCGGACCCGTATCTCGCAGATCGAGAGGTCTTTCGGAAATCGCTTGCGCTCATCGAAGACGGCGCGCAGCAGTGGGCCCAACGCATTTCACGAGTAGCCAGTAGATGAATTCCACCCTCATTCCCCAGAACCCTCCCAACCAGACGAACGCGGCGGAGGACGACGACGATCTCGATCTCGGGCGGTACCTCGAGGTTCTGCTCGAGAACAAATGGTTGATCGCGGTCATCACGGTGATCGTCTTCGCGCTGGGCACCGCCTATGCGTACATGGAGCGCCCGATCTATCAGTCGAACCTGGTGATCCAGGTCGAAGACACGACGCCTGGCTCGAACGGCATCCTGGCGCAGGCGGGCGGTCTGGTCGATGTGAAGACGCCTGCCGGCGCCGAGATCGAGATCATCCGTTCGCGCATGATTGCCGGCCAGGCCGTCGAGGCTGCGAAGCTCTACATCGCTGCGACCCCTCGCTACATCCCGTACATCGGCGGGTGGCTCGCGCGGCGGTCGAACGGCCTTTCGGATCCGGGTTTTCTCTGGTGGGACGGCTATGTGTCGGGCCAGGAACGCATCACGGTCAGCCAGTTCGACGTGCCGTCGGAAATGCAGTCGGGCCTGTTCACGTTGACTGCCAAAGGCAATGGCCAGTACTCACTCGACTACCCCGGCTGGCCCCAGCCGCTCGAAGGCACGGTCGGCACGCTGCTGAAGGGGCAGACCCCGGTCGGACCCGTTGAAATGATGGTGAGTGATCTGGCCGGCAAGCCGGGAGCACTTTTCAACGTCTATCGCTTTGCCAAGCTTCCGACGACGATCGCGCTCCAGTCCAGTCTGATCCTTGCCGAGCGCGGCAAGACCAGCGGCATCATCGACGTGTCGTTGCAGGACCCGGATCCGTACAAGGCGACGCGCGTTCTCAATGCGGTCGGTCAGCAATACGTCAATCAGAACGTCGAGCGCAAGTCGGAAGAGGCGCAGAAGACGCTGGCGTTCCTCGATGTGCAGCTTCCGCTGTTCAAGCGGCAGCTCGAAGCCTCGGAAGAGGCCTACAACCGCTTCCGTAACGAGAAGGGCACGGTCTCCTTCAACGACGAAGCGTCGTTGATCCTCGGCCAGGCCGTCGACCGCCAGACCAAGCTGCTGGACGCGCAACAGCGGCGTCGCGAACTCGAAAGCCGTTTCACGTCGTCGCACCCCGCAGTGCAGACGCTCGACTCGCAGATCGCGGCATTGAAGGCCGACATGGGCGCCATTCAGTCACGCATCAAGGGACTGCCGGCGATCCAGCAGGACGCCGTGCGCCTGGAGCGCGACGTGAAGGTCAACACCGAGCTCTATCAGTCGCTGCTCAACAATGCCCTGCAGTTGCGTTTGGTGAAAGAAGGCAAGGTCGGCAACGTCCGCATCCTCGACGAGGCCGTCGTTCCGCGCGCGCCTGTCAAACCCAACCGCAAGGTCATCATGGCTGCGGCGCTGGCGCTGGGCCTGTTTCTCGGCCTGGTGGTCGCGTTCATCAGGAACTCGTTCGTCGAGCAGAGCATTCGCGATCCGCATGAGGTCGAAGCCAACAGCGGTCTGCCCGTGTTCTCGACCATCCCGTTGAGTCCCGCACAGACCGCCATCGCCAAGCGCCGGCTGACCGGTGCCACGGGTGTCCGCTTGCTGGCCATCGAGAATCCCGACGATCCGGCGGTCGAAAGCATGCGCAGCCTGCGCACCGCGATGCAGTTCGCCATGCTCGAATCGCCCAACAACCGAGTGCTGATTTCGGGACCCACGCCGGGTGTGGGGAAGAGCTTCGTTTCGGCCAACTTCGCAGCGCTGATGGCCGCCGCTGGCAAGCGCACGCTGATGATCGACGCCGACCTCCGCCGCGGCCATGCACACCAGTATTTCGGTCTCCAACGCCATGGCGGCCTGTCCGAACTGATCGCGGGTAGCCTGACGGTTCAGCAGACCGTGCACCGGCAAGTCGTGCCCAACCTGGACTTTCTGGCGACCGGCCAGCTGCCTCCCAACCCGGCAGAACTGCTGGTGTCGGAGTCGTTCAAGTCCATCCTGGAGAAGCTTTCCGAACAGTACGACCTGGTGGTGATCGACACGCCGCCGGTGCTCGTGGCTGCCGACACTTCCACGGTGGCAACGCATGCCGGTACGGTGCTGCTCGTGGCGCGGGCCGACGAATCGACGATGGGTGAGCTCAAGGAAAGCACGCGTCGCTTGGCCATGACCGGCAAGGCGGCAACGGGCGTGCTGCTCAACGCCATGAACGTCGGCCGCCGTTCGTATGCTGCCCACAAATACGGGCGCTATCGGTACACGAGCTACAACTACGAAAGCATCCTGCCTGAAGAGCAGTGATCGGCAAGCGGCGGGGCGTCTGCCCCGCGCGTCGAGTGCTCAGTTGCGGGGGCGTTCGGCGATGCAGGCTTGCAAGTCGCGTTCGAATTGCGCCAGGACGGCATCGCGATCGAATTTCTGTTCGGCATAGGCCCGAGCGCGCAGCCCGAGTTCTCGACGAAGTTCGGGTTGCGAGGCGAGCGCCTCAACAGCGGTGGCAAAGGCTGGGGGGTCGTCCGGCGGCACTACTTTCCCACAGGACGCCACCACCTGGCCCAACTCGGTGTGGGCATGGGCACCGGCGACCACCGGGCGGCCGCTGCTGAGCATGCCCGTGAGCTTCGAGGGCATGACCAGGTCGGCGGCATCCGCACGCTGCGGCAAGAGATGAATGTCGGCCAGGCCCAGTAGATCGCCGAGGCGCTCGACCGGCTGCAGGTCCAGGAAGAGGACGTTGCGCAGTGGCGCGCACCGCTTCATCAGATCTTCGCGGCCGGCACCGGTGCCGCAGAACACGAACTGGATGTCCTTCCTGTCCTTGAGCAGATCGGCAATGTCGGCAAGAAGCTCGAGTCCTTGCTTTCCGCCCATGTTGCCGGAATAGAGGGCCACCACGGTGTCCGGCGGAATGCCTAGCTCGCTTCGGTAGGGACTGGGCGCTTTCAACGGTCGAATGGCCGACACGTCGGCCCAGTTGGGAAGCGACACGAGTCGCTCGGCGAGCGTGCCTTTGCTGCTCGCGCGCTCGAGCATGCGCAGAGAAATCGTGGAGATGCGGTCGAAGCGGCGCATCAAGCTCCCTTCCGCCCGCGTCACCCACTTTCGCAGGCGCGCGCCCTTCAGCATCCCGAGTTCGAA
>JAHJOG010000291.1 GCA_018820395.1 Gammaproteobacteria bacterium
CGCTTGTCGTCAGCGCACCGGCGCCCGCCCGAATACGCCATAGCGCGCCACCACGAAATTGACGACCAGCCCGGCGCAGCTCCCCAGCGCCACGCCGGCGGCCGGCGCCCAGGCAGCGTCGAGCCAGTGCAGCGTCAGCACATAGACCCCGTAGTTGACGCAGGCGCCACCGAGCATGGTGACGAGCCAGCTCAGGTATTCGCGTCCCATCGACATGCCCGAACTGCGATTGGCGAACGTGATGCGGCGGTTGAGCGCCCAGGTGGCGGTGGCTGCGGCGATGAAGGAGACCAAGCGCGCCGCGTACCACCCGAGCCAGGGCGCGGCGAGGTACAGCACGCCGACGTCGACGCCGAAGCCGATGACGCCCACCCCGGCGAAGAGGAGGAAGGCGCGCGCGGTGCTCATGCGCCGCCGCGGTGTCGCACGCCCGGAATGGCGAGGTAGCTCAGGCGCTTGGCTTCGCGGCGCCCGAGCGTCACCGTGTGCAGCACGATGCCGCAGACGAAGGCCAGCATCGCCGTCAGCATGGTGCCGGTGAGCAGCACGGCGGTCGGGAGGCGCGGCACGAGCCCGGTTTCGGCGTAGGTCACGGCGAGCGGCACCGCTGCCGCGAGCGACGCCACGGCGAGCAGGACCGCGATGCACGAGAAGAACTGCAACGGGCGCTCGCTCACCACCATCTTGCAGATGGTCTTGAGGATGCGCCAGCCGTCGCGGTAGGTCGACAGCTTGCTGTGCGAACCCTCGGGCCGCGACGAATAGCGGGTCGGCACTTCGGCGCAGGGCATGCGGAGTTCGAGCGCATGCACGGTGAGTTCGGTCTCGACCTCGAAGCCCTTGGACACGGCCGGGAACGACTTGGCGTAGCGCCGCGAGAAGACGCGGTAGCCCGAGAGCATGTCGGTCAGCTCCCCGCCGAACAACTCGGCCACCGCGCCGGTCAGCATGCGGTTGCCGAAGCGGTGGCCGGCGCGGTAGGTCTCTGCGTCTTCTTCGTCGTCGACGCGGCAGCCCACGACCATGTCGAGATTGCCGGCGACCAGGGTGTCGATCAGTTTGCGCACGCTGCTCACGTCGTAGGTGGCGTCGCCGTCGACCATCACATACACGTCGGCCTCGACGTCCGCGAACATGCGGCGCGCGACGTTGCCCTTGCCGCGCGCCGCGACGTGCGTCACCGTGGCGCCGCTGGCGCGCGCGACGGCGGCGGTGTCGTCGGTGGAATCGTTGTCGAAGACGTGGATCTCGGCTTCGGGCAGTGCGGCACGGAAGGCGCTCACTACCTGGCCGATCGCAAGCGCTTCGTTGAAGCACGGGATCACGGCGGCGATGCGCAGTGGCGGGTGGGCCGGCGATGGGAGCGGCGACCGGACCGGCGATGGGAGCGCGGAGGAATCGTTCATGGCGCGTGCGGCAGGATGCGATAGGCCCGGGCGTCGTCTTGCTCGAACATCAGGGCGAAATGGTCGTCGAAGCCGGGCTGCGAGCTCAAGCCCGGGGCCAGCGCTTTGGTGATGACGATGGCCTCGAAGCCCAGCCCTCCGAGCTTGCGGGCCAACTCGGCGGGCGGCAGGGTGATGAAGTCGCCGTAGCGCCACGGGCCGAGCGAGTCGCCCCAGATCGGGTTGGGCCCGTAATAGAGCGCCTGGCTGAGTGCGACCTGGTAGACGCGGCCGGTGGCGTGGCGGCGCAGGTAGTCCATGACCGCAAAGCCATCGACGTTCGCGCGCAGGAAGGCCTCGCGCTCGGCGGGCGTCGGTGAGATGTCGGCGATCTTGCGCGCCGTCTGGCCCACCGAGACCGCGGCGCATGCAGCGAGCAGTGCGACCCACAGCCAGCGCACGACGGCGCCGGGTGCCGCGACCGGCTGCGCGTGGCCCATCGCGCCGTGGACAGCGCCGACGGTCGATGCGCTGCCTGTAGCCCGTGCCCCATCGCGTGCGGCCGAGCCGGTCGCATTCGTCGACGCTCCAGGTCGAAGCCGACGACCCGCTGCGGCGATCCAGCCGAACACCACCTGCCAGCCCAACGCCGCCATGACCGACAGCAACGGAAACGAGGCCATCAGGTAGCGCGGATAGCGCGACGTCAGCAGCCACACTGCAAGCGAATAGGCGCAGAAAACCAGCGCCGCCCGCACGGCCGCCGATCGCCTCACCCACGGGCTGAACGGCGCTAGCAGCACGGCCCAGAGCAGCGGGCTCGGCAAGGCGGCGTGGATGCGCACGTCGTACAGCTGCTCCTTGTAGTCCGCCGCGGTCCAATTGGTGAAGCCGAACACGCTGGCGCCGATCGGGTTGAACGGATCGCCCGTGGTGATGGCGTTGCGCGCATACCAGTAGAGGCTCGGCAGCAGAAAACACAGCAGGGCGATCGCCCAGGCGCCGGGCCGTCGCTCGTGCCGGATGACGAACACCGCGACCAGCGGCAGGAAGATCAAGGCCTGGTATTTCGAGCCCGCGGCCACGCCGAGGAAGAAGGCTGCCAGCGCCAGCCAGCGGGCGCTCTGGTCTTTCGGCGCCTCGCGCCACCACCACAGCGCCGCGCAGGCGGCCAGCACGAAGAGCGCGACGCCCATGTCGATCAGCGCGCTGTTGTAGTCGCCGAGCGCGATCCAGATGGCGGCGCCCATGAGCGCGGTCAGCCGATTCGTGTGCAGCACGGCAAGGCGGTACACGATGGCCGCCGACAGCCAGCCCGCCAGCGCGCCGAGAAAATGCGGCAGCACGTCGTCGCCGACCAGCAGCGCGCCTGCGTAGAGCAGGTTGTAGTTGTAGGGAAACCAGGGGTAGCGCAGCCACTCGTACACGCCCAGCGAGCCGCTCTGGGCCACCTGCCGCGCATAGGGCAGGTGGTACATCAGCTCGTCGAATGCGGCGGGCGGCGCGAGCGGTGCGAAGAGCGCGGGCAGCGCGATCAACGCCAGCACCACCAGCGCGATCCTGTCGGCCCAGCCCCATGCGGACGGGCCGTCGTCGGCGGTGCGCACGCGCCACGCGAGCCACGAGCGCCGCCACGCTGGCCACTGCAGCAAGGCCGCGAGCGCACCCAGCGCGACTGCAGCCAGGACCGCAGGCGCCTTCAGCGCGCCGACGATCCCCAGCGCCTGGAAAAGGCAGATGAAGAGGCCCAGCCCGAGCGTGGTCGACATCGCCGCCGACAGCCAGTGGTCGCCGCGCGGCGGCGGGCCGGCCCGCGACAGCAGCGCATGGCCGGCACCCCAGCACGCTGCAACGAAGAGGGCCAGCGCCGCATAGTGGGCGAGGCAAAACAACACGATCCGAATAAAGACTCCTGACTGGCGGCCGTGCCCGGACGGCCCGGCCGAATCAAAGGTTGGGGGCCAGCAGGCGCTTGAGTTCGTCTTCGCTCTGGCTGCGCCGACGCGCCTGGTCCTGCAACTGGTCCTCGCCGATTTTGCCTACGTTGAAATACGCGGCCTCGGGATGCGCGAGGTAGAAGCCGCTCACGCTGGCCGCGGGCAGCATGGCCAGGCTGTCGGTGAGCGTCATGCCGATGTCGGCGCACTGCAGCAGATCGAACATCGGGCGCTTCACGCTGTGGTCCGGGCAGGCGGGGTAGCCGGGCGCCGGGCGGATGCCGCGGTACTTCTCGCGGATCATGTCTTCGTTGCTCAGCGATTCTTCGCTCGCGTAGCCCCAGAGGTCGGTGCGCACGCGCTCGTGCAGCGCCTCGGCGAAGGCTTCGGCCAGCCGGTCGGCCAGGCCCTTGAGCATGATCGCGGAATAGTCGTCGAGGTCGTCGATGAAGTACTGCTCCTTCTTGTCCACGCCCAGCCCGGCGGTCACCGCGAAGACACCGACATAGTCGGCGATGCCGCTGTCGCGCGGCGCGACGAAGTCCGCCAGGGCGCGGCTCGGGCGCATCACGCCGTCGATGACGTGCTTTTCGGTCTGCTGACGCAGGCCGTACCAGGTGAGCGCGACCTCGGTGCGCGACTCGTCGGTGTAGAGCACGATGTCGTCGCCCACCGAGTTGGCCGGCCAGAAGCCCGCCACGCCATTGGCGCTGAGCCAGCGGCCCTCGATGAGCCGCTTGAGCATGCGTTGCCCGTCGGCGTAGACGCGCACGGCCTCCGTGCCGACCACTTCGTCCTTGAGGATGGCGGGGAAAGGCCCCGCCAGGTCCCAGGTCTGGAAGAAAGGGCCCCAGTCGATGTAGCGCGCCAGCTCGTTGAGGTCGAAGTTCTTGAACACGCGCCGGCCAAGGAACTTCGGCACCGTCGGGCGGTAGTTCGACCAGTCGATCGGCGTGCGGTTGGCGCGCGCCTTGGCGAGCGGCCACATCGGCACCTGCTTGCGGTTGGCATGCAGCTGCCGGACCTTTTCGTAGTCGGTGTTGAGTTCCTCGATGTAGCGCGCGGCCTGGTCGGACAAGAGCGACTGCGCCACGCTCACGCTGCGCGAGGCGTCGGGCACGTACACCACCGGCCCTTCGTAATGCGGCGCGATCTTGACGGCGGTGTGCACCCGGCTGGTGGTCGCGCCGCCGATCATGAGCGGGATCATCTTCATGCGGAAGTGATCGTCTTTCTGCATCTCACCGGCCACGTACTGCATCTCTTCGAGGCTGGGCGTGATCAGGCCCGAGAGGCCGACGATGTCCGCGCCCTCGACCTTGGCGCGCGCCAGGATTTCGTGGCACGGGACCATCACGCCCATGTTCACCACCTCGAAGTTGTTGCACTGGAGCACGACGGTGACGATGTTCTTGCCGATGTCGTGCACGTCGCCCTTCACGGTGGCGATCACGATCTTGCCCTTGGTGCGCACGTCGCGGCCGGCCGCTTCGTCCTGCCGCTTTTCTTCCTCGATGTAGGGGATGAGGTGCGCCACCGCCGACTTCATGACGCGCGCCGACTTCACCACCTGCGGCAGGAACATCTTGCCTTGCCCGAACAGGTCGCCGACGACGTTCATGCCGTCCATCAGCGGCCCCTCGATCACATGCAGTGGCCGGCCGCCCTTGGCCAGGACCTGCTGGTAGGCCTCTTCGGTGTCCTCGACGATGAAGTCGGTGATGCCGTGCACCATGGCATGGGACAGCCGCTGGTTGACGTGCACCGGCTGCTCGGGCGTGCCGCGCCATTCGAGCTTCTTGCTTTCGTCCTTGGCGCCGCTCTTGGCGGTTTCGGCCACTTCGACCAGGCGCTCGCCGGCGTCGGGCCGGCGATTCAGCACCACGTCTTCCACGCGCTCGCGCAGTTCGGGTTCGAGGTCGTCGTACACGCCGACCATGCCGGCGTTGACGATGCCCATGTCCATCCCGGCCTGGATCGCGTGATAGAGGAAGACCGTGTGGATCGCCTCGCGCACCGGGTCGTTGCCGCGGAAGCTGAAGCTCACGTTGCTCACGCCACCCGACACCTTGGCGCCCGGCAGGTTCTGCTTGATCCAGCGCGTGGCGTTGATGAAATCGACCGCGTAGTTGTTGTGCTCGTCGATGCCCGTGGCGATCGCGAAGATGTTGGGGTCGAAGATGATGTCTTCGGGGGGAAAGTCGATCTCGTCGACCAGGAGGCGGTAGGCGCGCTCGCAGATCTCGATCTTGCGTTCGTAGGTGTCGGCCTGGCCCTTCTCGTCGAAGGCCATCACGACCGCAGCGGCGCCGTAGCGGCGCAGCAATTTGGCCTGGTGCTTGAAAGGCTCCACGCCTTCCTTCATGCTGATCGAGTTGACGATGCCCTTGCCCTGGATGCAGCGCAGGCCGGCTTCGATCACTTCCCACTTGGAGCTGTCGACCATGATCGGCACGCGCGCGATGTCGGGCTCGCTGGCGATCAGGTTCAGAAAGCGCACCATCGCGGCCTTGCTGTCGAGCATGGCCTCGTCCATGTTGATGTCGATCACCTGCGCGCCGTTTTCGACCTGCTGGCGCGCCACCGCGAGTGCGTCCTCGAACTGACCGTTCAGGATCATCCGGGCGAAGGCCTTGGAGCCCGTGACGTTGGTGCGCTCGCCGATGTTGACGAAGAGCGTGCCCTGTCCGATCTTCACCGGCTCGAGGCCCGCCAGCTTCATCGGCGGGACCGGCCGCTCGTTCGCGCCCGAGACGCCCGATGAGGCCGAAGAGGCCGAAGAGGCCGAAGAGGCCGACGCAGCGGAAGATCCTTGAGGACTGGAAGACTCTGGCGAATCGGAAGACATGGGGCTCACCTGCAGTTCGGGGTTCAGGTGAGCGTCGTTGCAATCCAGCCGGCGACACCGGCTCGAACCCCAAGCCTGACGCGCTGCCTTCCGAGAGAACCGGAGATCGGCCGAAGCCGAAGGCGAGCGCGCTGCAACGCTCCTTGGGAGCGGGCGATTTTACGCCGGCCGGACCGCCCCGGTCGCGGACGCCGGCAAGCCGAAGGCCCGGTCGAATGCCCAGTTGAAGACGAAGGTGTAGATCAGGAAGAACACCACCAGTCCGAGATCCATCACCAGCGCCTGCCACAGGCTGATGTCCATCCACCACGCGAAGAGCGGAACCAGGAACGCCACCAGGCCACCTTCGAAGCCGATGGCATGCGCGACGCGCCGGCGGATGCTGCGCCCGCGCACCGCCTGGCGTGATTCCCAGCGCTCGAAGAGGGCGTTGAAGACCAGGTTCCACACCACCGCCACCGCCGAAGCCAGAACTGCCGCCACGCCCGAATGGCCGAGGCCCTGACCCGAAGTCCAGGCCAGACCGGCGCTCGCCGCGACGATCGCGATGCCTTCGTAGAGGGTGACGTAGACCACGCGCCGCTTGAGGCCCTGCATGGAGGTGGCTTGGGAGAAATCAGACATGGCTCGACTTTATGAGCGATTGACTGATATATAAAGTCATCTTCTTTCAGTTGAACTGACAAGTCATGGCCTTCTCGACCGACAGCCTGCAACTCTTCCTGGCCGTGATCGACCACGGCTCCTTCTCTGCCGCTGCGCGCGCGCTCGGCCGGGTTCCGTCCGCGGTGAGCATGGCGGTCGCCAACCTGGAGGCCGAATTGCAGTTGGAGCTGTTCGATCGCAGCGGGCGGGAACCGAGGCCCACCGACGCCGCGCGATCGCTGGAACCGCAGGCGCGCTTGCTGGCCGCCCAGCTGGGGCAGCTCAACGTGCAAGCGCTCGCTCTCACCCAAGGCCTGGAAAACAGGCTCACCCTGGCCATCGCGCCCGAGTTGCTGGCGGCGCCGTGGAGCGGGCCGCTCGCTGCGCTGGCGCGCGAATACCCCTTGCTCGAAGTCGAGGTGCTGGCCGCACCGCAGGCCGACGCCTTGTCTTTGCTGCACAGCGGCCGGGCCCAGCTCGCACTGGTCTTCGAGCGGCCGAGCCTGGATGGTCGAGAGGGCTTTCAGGAAGTCGCCAACGACACGATGGTGGCGGTCATGGCGCCGGACCATCCCGTGCTGGCGGCCGCTGGCGGGCGCTTGCGCGAAGAGCACCTGACCACGACGCGTCAGGTGGTCGTGGCCGGTCGCGACCTCAGCACCAGCGACCCTCGCTTCGTCTTCGCGCGGCACGTCTGGCGCACCGACAACGCGTTGGCGGCGCTGAGCCTCATCACGGCCGGCATCGGCTGGGGCTGGCTGCCGCGCAACTTCGTTCAGCCGCACGTGGCGGCCGGATCGCTGGTCGAGATC
>JAHJOG010000292.1 GCA_018820395.1 Gammaproteobacteria bacterium
AACGAAGTGAACGCAGCGAGTTCTGCGACGGCCCGACCGCGCGAGCACTGCAGGGAAGCCGCGAAGCGGCCGGCACAGTGAAGCAGTCCCGCCGCACACCGCCCCACGGGCGCTCCCACCATCGAACACAGAGCGCAGCACACGCCGCCCCACGCGCTCATACCAAACGAACACAGAGCCCTGCACACTGCCGCACGCGCGCCCCCCCCACCACCGAAAAGCCGCACGTCAGGGCAGCGTGCCCAGAAACTCCACCACCGCACTCGCAAAGGCCTCGGGCATTTGATCCGGCAGCGGCACCATGCCGCCGGCGATGTCCACCACGCGGGCCTGCGGCAGATGAGCCAGCCAGTCGGCCGCGTGCGGCGCGGCAAACGGGTCGTCGGTCGCACGCACGATCAAGGTGGGCTGCGCGATGCGCGCGACGCTCTCTTCCATGCGATAAGTCGCCACGGCCAGGTGACCATCGGGCCCGCCGCGGGCCTTGAGCGCGTCCAGCACGAAGGCCTCCAACAGGTCCGTTCGCCCGGGCGGGTAGAAGCCCTGCCGCTGGCGCCAGAGCGCCGTGAGATGACTCCCATCGGCGCTGGTCTCGACCTCGTCGATCGGCGGGCGCTGGGCCCGCGCGCGCCGAAAGCCCTCGTCGATGAAGGGCGTGGACGACAGCACCAGCGAACGGACGCGCGCGCCGTGGTTCGCCGCCATTTCGACGGCAATCACGCCGCCGGTGTGATGGCCGACGACATGCGCGGCCGGCATGCCGAGCGCGTCGAGCAGCTCGACCGCCACCTGCGCCCAGTGCTCGATGCTGGCCGGCTCCGTGCCCGCGGCCGAATCGCCGAAGCCGGCGGTGTCCATCGCCACCGCCCGAAAACGCGGCCCGAGCAGCGGCAGCACGTGCCGGTATTCGGCCCAGCTGCGCGGCGACTGGTGCAAGAGCAGCACCGGCGGCGCGCCGATGTCGCCGCACTGCGCGTAATGCACCTGGCCCACCGACAGATCGGCGAACGCGCGGCGGATGTTCACGGCTCGACCTCGTCGGCCGGCGGCCGCCAGAGGCCCGCGTGCCGCAGCATCCCGAGCGTGCGCGACAGCACGTCGCGGCGGTAGGCGCCGACGTCTCGACCGGCATAGTCGTAGAAGCCGCTGCCGGACTTCAGGCCGAGCCGGCCTTCGGCCACCATGCGGTCCACGATCGCCGGCGCCGTGTAGCGCCCCGCATCGATCGAGCCGGCCATCTCGCGGCTCGCGTGATGCAGGATGTCGCAGCCGCCGAAGTCGATGAACTCGACCACGCCAATGGCCGCGAAGCGCAAGCCCAGACCGTATCGCGTCGCCTTGTCGATTTCCTCGGCGGTGGCGGCGCCTTCCTCGATCATGCGGGCGGCTTCGTTCATCACCAGCGCCTGCAGGCGCGGCACGATGTAGCCGGGGGACGGCCCGCACACCACGGGCAGCTTGCCGATCTCCTCCATCAGCTGGCGCGTGCGCGCGAGCACGGCCGGGTCGGTGCCCGGATGGCAGCTCAGTTCGACCACCGGAATCACGTAGGCCGGGTTGAGCCAATGCATGTTCAGAAAGCGCTCGGGCTTGCGCACCAGGCCCGCGAGTTGCGTCACCAGGATGCTGCTGGTCGTCGACGTCAGGATGGCGTCGTCGCTGCAATGCCGGTTGATCTGCTCGAAGGCTTCGCGCTTGGCCTCGATCGTTTCCGGCACGCCCTCGAACACCAGCTCGGCGGCGGCCAACACACGCGGCGCGTCGGCGGCCCGCACGATCTGCACGCGCCGGCAGATGGCCGGCACCGATCCGGCATCGATCACGCCCAGTTGCGCCAAACCCTGCAGGCTGCTTTCGATCTCGGCGAAGGCCTCGGCGCGCAGGCGCTCCCAGGCCCCGTCGTCGCGCGTGCGCAGGTCAATCAGCGCGATGCGCCGACCCGCATAGGCGAAGGCGATGGCGATGCCGCGGCCCATGCGGCCGGCGCCGACCGCGGCGAAACGGGGCAACGCGTCATCGGCCATCGTGCAGCCGCTGCGTCAGTTCGGCCATCGGCAGCCCGGCCAGGCCGAGCGCCTCGAAGGTGCGCGGGCCCCGGCGCAGGTCGCGCCCCAGAAAGCCGCCGACGATCGCCAGCAGCCCGTGCGCGATCGGCGCATCGACTCCCGCGAAGCGCGCGGCCGACGCCAGAAAGGCGAGCCCCAGCTCGGTGTCCTCGGTGATGTAGCGGTGCGCGTAGAGGTCGATGTTCTCGCGCCAGTCGCCCGACTTCACCAACTGTTTGTGCGCATCGCCGTACATCCAGCGGTCGTTGTCGTAGTGGTCGGCCAGCGGGTAGTGCGGCGCGCCGTGGCCGAAGGCTTCGCGCACCGCGATGCGCTCGAGGTCGAGCCGGTCGGTCACGTTGCGAACCGCGCGCTGCGTGCCTTCGTTGTGGATGTCCCAGCGCTCGAAATGCTGCAGCGGCGCGGCGTTCATCACCATCAACGGGGGATGGATGATCGGCCCCGCGTTCATCAGCGCGCCCGACAGCGCGTCGCCGCAGCCATGCACGCTCGGATACGCCTCGCGGATGACCTCGAGCGCCGACTCGCTGCGGTGCGCCGGATACACCCCGGTCGGCAGACGCAGCGCACGCACCGTGACGTTGACCTCGCGCTCGCCGTGCTTGCGCGCCAGATAAGGCAGCGTGCCGGTTTCGGCCCACGCCACGTCGGCATGGTTGCCCGCCGCACGGACGATCTGCGCCATGACGAAGCTGCCGAAGGTGCCGGGCGGCAGAAACACCACCTGCCCGTCCACCAGGTGCGGCGACATCGCGCGCGCGATGTCGTCCTGCGCGATGGCGGGCGACGGAATCACGATCAGCGCCGCGCCGCGCAACGCTTCACCGATGTCGGCGGTCGCCAGGGCGATCGGCACGTCGCGCGCGCCGCGCGCATCTTTCAGGGTGATGGCGCCGGCCCGTTGCACGGCCGCCAGGGCCGCGGCGTCGCGGCGCCAGAGGCGAACGTCGTGCCCGGCTTCGGACAGGTCGGCAGCGGCGGCGTAGCAGCCGTGGCCGCCTCCAAGGATTGCGATGTGCACGGTGAATACGAGTGAAGGGGCTGGGCCGCCAACACGCTGATCGGCGGGCTGGTCAATACATTACTTTTCAATCATTCACTTGTCAATGAAGCCGGGCGGCAGCAGCTTGTCGATGTCGGCGATCGAATCGACGAAGCCGTCGGCATCGACGTCGCGCACCGGCTGGCCATGGTTGTAGCCATAGGTCACCAGCACCACGGGGCATCCCGCCGCACGCGCGGCGCGCGCGTCGTTGCTCGAGTCGCCGATCATCAGCGTGCGAGCCGGCGCAGTGCCGAGCGCCTCGCAGGTTTTGGTGAGCGGCAGCGGGTCCGGCTTCTTCACCGCGAAGGCATCGCCGCCGAACACCACCTCGAAATAACCAGCCAGGCCCTTGGCCGCGAGCAGGGGCCGGGCGAAGGCCGTGGGCTTGTTGGTCAGGCAGGCGAGGCGCAGGCCGCGAGCGCGAAGCCGGTCGAGCCCCTCGATCACGCCCGGGTACACCTCGGCCCGCTCACCGTTGATGGCCAGGTAGTGCTGCTGGTACTTCTGCCACGCCTCGGCGAAGAGCGCGTCGCTCGGCGGCTCGCCGTAGCGCACGTGGGCGAGCACCGAGCGCACCAGGTGTTCGGAGCCCTTGCCGATCATGGCCGACAGCGAATCGATGCCGATGGGGGGAAGCGACATCTCGGCCAGCACGCGACCGAGCGCGAGCTCGAAGTCGGCGAGCGTGTCGATCATGGTGCCGTCGAGGTCGACGATGGCGGCGGCGAGACCGCCCGGGAGCAAGGTGGATGACATGGATCTGGACCGGAGGTTGCTGACGCGCCCCGAGGGGCGTCAGCCAGTCTAGACCAGAAAAAAACAGGCCCGGACGCGCGCTCGACGCGACCGGGCCTGCTGCTGCGCGGGCCGTGCGGCTACGCGATCACTTCTTCGGAGAGTTGGGGGGGAGATCTTTCCCAGTCACCACGCTCTTGCCCGCCATGTGCACGAACTCGTCGTAGTACAGCTCGGCAACCTGCGCGCTGTACTTGACCACCGACGGCACGGCCTGCACGTCGATCATCTGGTCCTGCAGGAAGTAGCCCACGCCTCGGCGCGCGGGCGTGTGGACGAGCTTCTTGTCTCTCACCATGGCGAGTTCGAAGGTGCCGTCGTCGGCGATCCAGGCGGTTCTCTCTTGCGCCGGCTTCTTCTGCTCACCGCCGAGCGCTGCAGTCGACACGCTGTACGGGTCGAAGAACACAAAATCGGCATCCGCTTCCCAAGCGTCGTCTTTTGACTTGGAATTCTTGGTCAGATCGGACGAATCGAGATGGAAGATCGAGTGCAGCCCGATGGTCGAGCAAAGAAAGTCGTGCTCTGCAGTTTTGCTCGTGCCTGCGGCAGAGTTGTCCTTGTAGGGAACCTTGACCTTCTTGCCGGAGGTGTCGGGGGATCCGTTGACGCGAAACAGATCGAGCGCTCCCGCCTTGTGCATGGCAAGCAGGACTTTCGCCGAGCGCATGGGCATCGGCGCAAAGGCCCACAGCCACAGCGAACCGTAGTTTTTTGAGAACTCGGCTCGCTGCTCGGTCGTGAACTGCCGGTAGAGGGTCCTGACGACCGGGAAGAGCGAATGCATCACCTGGTACCAGCGAACGTTCCCTGCCGTGTCCTGACCGTCGTCCGCCCACTGGATGTCTCCTTCCAGGTATTTGAAAGGATCATGGCCCATCTCCTCCCAGTGCTTGAACGGGTCAGACAGGCGCTCGATCAGGCCCTTGTGTTGACCCGGGCCCACCTTCAATTCCGGCAGCCGCTCGGCCAGCTCTTTTTCGAGCGATTCGATCATCTCGGCAACGCTCAGCTTGCCTGGCTCATTTCCTAGAGGCGACCGACCGGCAAGAGCCACGGCGTGGGGACTCAAATGCGTCAGGTCGAGATCACGGTTGGAGCTCGGCCTCACCTTGGAGAACAGGCCCTTTCGTGAATAGCAGGTGACCTTGAACTCCTTTCTCTTGGGAAGGTAGACCGGAGTCTGACCACGCCATTTCAGCTCGCCCACACTCGGATGCAAGAGCAACGAGAAGATGACGTCCACGGCCGACAGCGAAGAGCCCAGCACTCCCACGCTGCGGACGTCCTTCGAAAAAACGCCGCGATCGTTCAGGCCGTTTGCATTGATCGGTGTGTCGATGTAGGCCTTCGAACTCTTGTTCTTCGAGTCAGCCGGACTGTCCTTTTGCGTGAAGTGGCCGGTCGTGTAGTAGACGAAGTTCGCGATCTCGGCTTGCTGCTCGCCCTTCGTCGTGCTGATGATCTTGTAGCCCCCTTTTTCTTCTTCGGAGACCTTTGTCACCTCGGTGAATGCGTGTTCGACCACCTCGACGCCCAGCTTTGCTGCCCGCCGAATGAAAGACTTGACCCGTTCGACCAGGTATTCCCCATAGAAGGTCCGCGGGTAGTAGCCGTCGACGCGGGCCGAGGCCGGGCAGAGCCCCAGTTCGGCGGCAGCTCCCAGCCGCTGGTGCAAGGTCCCCTTGAGTTCGAGTTCCTTGATCCAGGCCACGAAATCCAGCGGACTGTCGGCATCGATGCTCATTCCGCCGGCGGCCACGTTCAACAGCGACGTGTTGGTCGTCCTTTGTGGATCGTAAGGCGTGCCAAGACCGAGCTCGCCCTTGTCGTAGAGGTCGAAGCGGATGGACTTGATGAACTCCGCCCCAAAGCGCTCTGCACCCGTCCATTCCAGGCGCTTGATCAGGCGAATGAAAAGCGCCGAGCCGGCAGGTCCCATCCCGATGATCGCCAACCTGTTGGGGCCCCGGCCGACACGCCGGCAGCGGCCCAGTTCCATCTCGATCATCAACTCTGTGAACTCGTTTTCGCGAGCGAGGGCGACCGGCGTCTTGCCGCCGAAGTCCCGGTGGTACCACCAGGTGTGATTGCCCGTGTGTTTGTAGAGCGCGCGATAGAAGGGGATGTTGTCGGTTTCGCACGCCCAATGAAGAGCCGTTCGGCCGGTGATGAAGTCTGTCGCGGCGATTACCTCGAGGTCGTTGTTCTTGAGAAGGGCATCCACCGCCACCTCGAAGAACTTCAGTCGGTCGAATTTTTCCGGGAAGTCCACTTTCTTCGCCAGCTTGATCAGCGGCGTGAATCCGGTGATGTCTTCCCGCGCGAATGCGACTTTGGGATCGCCTTTAAGACTGGCCATGATGCCGTTGGCATCTGCTTTCTCGATCAGTTCGAAGATGGTCATGGGTCTCTTTCGTGACAATGGGTTGCGAATCAGCCCCCCCGAAGACGTAGAACTTAGTCTTACTTCTGTTGAGGCGAGCAGAGTTTGGAGCGCACTGCCCCGGCGCGGTGGTACCCAAAACAAGATCGTTCAGTGACCGTTTGGCGACCTCTCAAAATGCACCGGCGGCGTGCACCAAGGACAAGCAACAAGGCAGTCGAAGCTGGGACGCGCTTCATCACGCCGAGCCGGGCTTGGAGACGACGTGAAGCAAGTGGCCCGGCGCGGGCGGAACGCGCACGGATGGCGGCGAGCCGCCAGATTACGTCGAGTGCCTCAGGCCTCGGTCAGCGCCTGCGCGGCTACCACGGCCTCGGTGCGATTGCGCACGTTGAGTGCGCGGAAGATGGCCGCCAGATGGATCTTGACGGTCCCCTCGCTGATGCCGAGCGCACGGCCGATCAGCTTGTTGGGCTTGCCTTGCGACAGCAGTTGCAGCACTTCGACCTGACGGTCGGTCAGCACGTTGCGCAGGTGCTCCAGCGTCTGCTGCGACCCGCCCGCCGGGCCGCGCGCCGGCACCGGGAGTGCGCCGTTGGCGACGCCGGCCACGATGCCGGGCGGCACGGCCGACAGCATCATCGGCGGCACGTACACGCCACCCGCGAGCACGAGGCGGACTGCGGAGAGCATCACCTCGGGTGAATAGGCTTTGGGAATGAAGCCCAGCACGCCCAACTCGAGCGCGGCGCGCATGATGGCCGGGTCTTCATAGCCCGACAGCACGATCACTGGCACCGCCGGATGCCGGCGGCGGATTTCTGCGATGTGCGCCTGGCCGTCGGCGCCCGGCATGTTGAGGTCGATCAAGGCGAGATCGATGTCGTCGGTCGCGCCGGCCAGCAGTTCGGCGACGCTCATCGCCAGCACGAACCCGGTGTCCGGCCCGAGCTCGGACAACTTGGCCTTGACCGCCTCGATGACGAGCCGGTGGTCGTCGGCGATCAGGATTTTCATGGGGGGCCTCATCGAGATGAACTGGGCAGTGGCAAAGATAGCCCCGAACGCGGGGCACGACAAGGCGAAACGGCTCCCCGAACGGCATACGCCCCAAGCGCTATGGCGGGCCTCACGGGGGATTGAAAGAATCGATTCACATCCAACGCCTGACGGGATCACGGGCATGTGCCAACCACGCGCGCGCCAGCTCGAACGATCGAACCACGACCAACCCTAGCCTGGTCGCTTCATGGCTCGCCTATTCGACTGCTTCCACGGTCTGTACACATTCGGACTCGCGCTCGACGCATCGCTCGACGCCCGGCGCGAGAGCCGGAGTATCGGCGACATCCAGCAACACGTCCTGGATCTGCTCGACGCCGCCCGCGCACGTGCAAGAAAGAGCGGCATCGGCGCGCAGCAGATCGAACAGGCGACCTTTGCCATGGTGGCCTGGATCGACGAGATCACGGGCCGCATGGCCGGCGACCGGACGGGCGTCGCGCAGTTGCAGATGCAGCTCTTCAATTCGAACAACGCGCCAAGCGAGTTCTTTCATCATCTGTCGGCGCTGGGGCCCAACGACGCTGCGGTGCGCGAAGTCTATTGGCAGGTGCTGGCGGCGGGCTTCAAGGGACAGTACTACTTCGAGACCGACGACCAGGGCGAGCTCGCCAAGCTCAAGGCTTTGCACGGCCAGCAATTGGCAGCCCGCCTGCCGCCGCTTGCGGACGGCGTGCCCACCGACCGGATGCCCTTGCCGGTCGATGCCGCTTCCACCCCGCCCACCGCACGCGAACGGGCTCAGCGAAAGCGTGCCAAGGCCCGCGCGCGGTGGGGATTGGCCGCGCTGGCCCTTCTTGTCGTGCTCGCGCCGCTGCTCTACAGGGCCTGGTCGCTGACGGGCGATGCATCCCGGCCTCCGCGAGACACCCGCCCTGCCCTGGTTCGAAACATCGAGCTCGGCCTGCAACGCTACAACTGTGCCGACCTCGGCGCGACGCTTGGTGAAGACGGGCGCGCGCGCATCACCGGGTTCGTCTCGCAACCCGAGGACGTGGCCCGCGTCGAACAGGACGTGCGCGCGATGCCCGGCGTGAGCGACCCGCAGTTCGATCTGCAGCTTCGCATCTGGCCGCATTGCGAAGTCTTCGCCCTCCTCAAACCGTACCGTGCACGCAATCGCGACAAGGAGCATGGACTCCGCCTTGCCGCGACAGCCACACGCGACGGGCGCCTGCGCGAGGGCGACACGGTGTCGATCGAGTTGACCAATGCCGACAGGGAAGGCTACCTCTGGGTCGACTACTACACGGCCGACGGCGCGGTGCTGCACTTGAGCCTGGGCCGCGCGCGATCGAAAGTGCGGGCCGGGGAGATCGTCGAAGTCGGACGCGACATCCCATCGAGCTGGCTGGTCAGCCCGCCCTTCGGCACCGTGCTGGTCACCGTGCTGGCGACCCCGGTGCCACTCTCCGAAAACGTCGAGCGGCCGCAGTTCGAACTCGCGTCCGCCTACCTGCAATGGCTGCGCGGCCTGTTGGGATCGAAGGAACTCGCAGACCGCGTGAACGCCGAGTTCGAGTTTCTGGAGACGGTGCCACGCTGAGTGGCTCCGTTCTCGCGCCTCAGTTGCAACTCAGCTTGAGCGCCTCGATGCGCCCGCCGAAGCCGAGCTTGCGAATCAGCCCGCCTTCGCGGCTGTTGGCCGGAAAGCTCACGGTCCTGTCGCGGAACATCGCGTGCTCATACACCTGGAGGGTGGCACGCGGCCCGACGCTCACGCTGTCGATCTCGCGCTTGAGCTGGCGCGCGGTGCCGTTGTCCATGCTCATCACCTGGGCCGGGCCCACGAGCGTCATCATGTCGCCTTCGAAATTGCGCTTCGAATAGAACTGCGCCCAGCAGCCCGAGCGGAGCGCGGGGTCCGTCACCTGGATCGGCACGAGAAGGATGGTCGGATCGGGCTGGTTGTCGGCCACCGTCTTGCTACTGCTCGAGCCGGAGCCAGGCATGCTGCCGCAACCTGCAAGCGCGAGGAGCGATGCGCCGATGAGCGCCGAAAGCCGAAGGTGCCGAGTGGCCGGAGTGCGAGTCATGCAAATGATCCTGAGACGTTAGAGAAGCTCTCACTGTGCATGCTCGCATGCTCACTCGACGTCCGCGAAGCGCGCGCGTTCAGCGCTGTAGCTTCCTACATTGCAGCGCTCACGAAGAGTCGCGTGGCATGAAGACCAGTCTGCGTCCAGTGCCTGGACGGATGCAGCTGATCGAGCAGAGCCGCCAGCCGCGCCTCCGGCGAGTCGAGCGAGGCAAGCTGCTGGTCGAATTCGACTTCGGAGTTTGCCGCAAGTCCCCGCTGCAAGCCTTCCGCGAGATCGGCCGCGGCGCCTGGTCGCGTTCGAAGCTGGAGATGGAAGGGGCGCACGGACCGCGGGTCGCCGGCCGGGTTGTCGACCGAAGGGGCGGCGGCGCCGTCCTTGTTCGTGTCGCCCCGGATCCAGTCGTACACCACCTGCCGCTCGTAGGCGCTGAACACGCCGAACATCTGCGCCCGCTCGCCGTGCAGGAGATTCCAGAAGCGGCTGTCGGCCGGGTCCGAACCCGACACCAGCCACCCCTTGCGTTCGAGGGCCTGCACGAAGCCCCCGACACCGTCGGGCGAGGCCAGCCAATCGTTCACCGTCCGGCCTTCGATGCGGCAGCGGTCCGAATGCGCGAACTTTCCTTCCGCCGACTTGCTGCCGAGGACGCGCAGCAATTCGTTATGCAGGTCGAAGCCCTCGATCGCCGCCGTGGTGCCGAGGCCGATGTCGTTGAGCGCGTAGCCGCGTCTCACGCGGCGCCAGAACTCGGCCGGGTCGGAAGCCGTCGACGTCGCTTCCTGCGCCGCCTGGATCGCGCGGCGAGCATGCCCGCTGGCCGCGTTGTCCACCGTCACGTGCAAGGTGAAATAGTAGGGATCGATCCCGAGCTCGTTCAATTCGTACGCCGTGATCAACAGATGCAGCGGAAGCTGCTCGTAGCCGAGGTTGAAGCCGATCACCTCCGGCATGAATTCGTCCGCGCACGCGCCCAGCGCGAGTTGCACCGCCCCTTGTTCGAAGTGCGAGTCGGGCTGCACTTCCCAGTCCTCGATCTGATGCGTCTGCAGCAGCTTGCGGTAGAGGCCGACATGGTTCTTGTCCGGCGCGCCTTCGCCGAGTTCTTCGAGGTAGGTGCGCACCAGATGGCCGAACAGCGGGTCGCCCGCGTGCGCCAACGTGCCGTAAAGCCACGCCCCGTCCACCAGCTTGGTGGGTGCGATGGCGCGCAGAACGCAGAGCGCCGCAGAGCGACTGGCGAAATATTCGCGCGGCCCGCCTTCGTGGCGGCGCGACAAGTAGCCGGCGTACCGCGCACCCGTGCTGGCGACGTTGACGCTCATCCACTCGGGGAGCGAATTCGGGTCATCAGGCAAATCGCAGTCAGAGACCGAAGCCCTTGAAAGCAACGATTCGAGATGGGAGCGTGCAGCGGCCTGCTGCGTCTCGCGATCGGCGCCGGTGGTCAGCTCGAAGAGCCGGAAATAGCGTTCGCGAGCGCCGGAAGCCGGCGCGGCGGGCACGCGCCCAGGCGCCCGCTCCGCAGAGCGGGGCGTGCCAGCGCCGCCTCCCGGCAGCAGTCGCGGCGGAGACATCAGGGTCTGAAAAATCGAAATCATCGGGTTGCACAGTCTCCTTGCCTCGAAAGTACCGCGCGAATGCGCCTGCCGCGCATAGGAGAAGCATCGCGACCACCGTCGGAGGAGACCGCCCGCCCCTGTCCGGCACGATGGACGGGCTGGGCGGAGCTAGCGCGGCTCGATGCGCATCTGCCGGGCGCCGAAGGTCACCGAAAGCGCCAGCGACTTGCCCACATCGAGCGGACGCAGCTCGCGCCAGCGCGAACGCTCCAGATCGCGGTACGCGGCCAGGATGCCGATCGCCTGGATGTCGGCCGGCAAGGTCATCTTGAGCGTCTTGCTCTCGCCGGGGCGCAGCAGCATTTCTTCGCGCTGGGCAATTTCGGCGCCGAGCGTGGCCTGGTCCTTGTCGAACAGCGAAAAGAAGTCGGCCGACGAGAACGCATTGCCGCTCTTCAATGCGTAGACACGCACCGTGAGCGGCGACGCCCGGCCGCGTGCGTCGGGGTTCGCATCGGGCCCGGCGACCAGCGTGAGCTCCACCTTCGTCACGACGGGCGGCGGTGGGGGAGGCGGGGGTTTGGCGCAACCGCTCACCAGCAGCGCCGCGACGAGACCGAAGGCAGCGAACCGAAGGCGGTGCCGCCCGGGCCCGGTGCGTCCATAGGGCAAACGGCTTGTACCAGGACGACTCATGCTATTCCCTTCGTTGCATTGACCGGTCTCGGGGCATCTTTGATTATCACCAGTCAACTCGAACAGGCAACATGCTGACTCCCGAACTCGTCGACGCCCTGCAGGCGCCCATCAGCGACGCTTCGCCCTCTGGCGACGACCTCGAGTACGACCCGGCATTCACTGCGCTCGAAACCGCGGCTCAGGGCAAGGCCGAGCAGCAGTTCGGCACCACGGTCATCGCGGCCGTCGAGCCCGAATGGCGCGCGGTGGCCGACCAGGCGCAGGCGCTGCTCGGCCGCGCCAAGGACGTGCGGGTGGCCGTGCTGCTGCTGCGCGCCGCCACGCGACAGCAAGGCGCGGCCGGCTTCGTTCTCGGGCTCGATCTTCTTTCGGGCCTGCTCGATCGCTACTGGGACGGCATACATCCAACGCTCGATGCCGACGACGACAACGATCCCACCATGCGCCTCAACGCTCTCGCGCCGCTCGCCGACGAAAGCATGGTGCTGCGCGACCTGTACGACGCCAGCCTGGGCATCGCGCGCGGTATCGGCCTGATCCGCGTGCGCGATGTGGCGATGGCCTTCAACGCGCTGCCTGCAGCGGGCGACGCCAGCTACTCGCAGTCGCAGATCGAAGGCGGGCTCGCCACCATCCAGGCCGACACGCCCGAAGTGCTGCAACCGGTGCTCGACATGCCTGCGCGGCTGGCCCGCCTCGGAGCGCTGCTCGCCGAGCGCACCGGGCGCAACGACTCGGTCGACCTGGCGCGGCTGCGCTCCGTCGCCGCGCTCTTGCATCGCGTGTGCAGCACCGCGATCGGCCAACCGGAAGGCCAGGCCGCAGCCGATGGCGATGCGACGGGCGCCCCCGGCCCGTCGGGTGACATGGGCGCCGGAGGTGCATCGAGCGCCGCGGCCGGCCCGGCGCGCGGCGAACTCCGCTCCCGACAGGACGCGCTCCAGATGCTCGACCGCGTGATCGTCTTCCTCGAACAGACCGAGCCCGGCAATCCGGCGCCGCTCCTCATCACGCGCGCCAAGAAGCTCATCGGCGTGAGCTTTCTCGAAATCATGGCCAACCTCGCGCCCGGTGCGCTGGAAACCATCGAAACCGTGACCGGCCGGCAGACCGTCGAGTAAGGCACATCGCCACATCAACCGCAAAGGAGTTCCTCCATGGCCAAGAGCAGTCAGAAATTCATCGCCCGCAATCGGGCCCCGCGGGTACAGATCGAATACGACGTCGAGCTCTATGGCGCGGAAAAGAAGGTGCAGCTGCCCTTCGTGATGGGCGTGCTGGCCGACCTGTCCGGCAAGCCTGCCGACCCGCTCGCGCCCGTGTCCGATCGCAAGTTCCTCGAGTTCGACACCGACAACTTCGACAGCCGCATGAAGGCCATGAAGCCGCGCGCGGCCTTCTCCGTGCCCAACACGCTCACCGGCGAGGGCGACCTCAAGGTCGACATCACCTTCGAGAACATGGACGACTTCTCTCCTGCCGCGGTGGCGAAGAAGGTCGATGCGCTCAACAAGCTGCTCGAGGCGCGCACCCAGCTGTCGAACCTGGTCACCTACATGGACGGCAAGGGCGGCGCCGAAGACCTGCTGGCCAAGGTGCTCGAAAACCCCGAGCTGCTGAAGACGCTCGCCGCGAGCAAGAAGCCCGAGGACAGCGCGGCCCCCGCCGCCTGACCGCCACCCGACAACGAGGAGAACCCCATGGCCGAAGCACTCGAACAGCAAAGCGCACTCAAAGACGTCGCCTACGAAGGAAGCGACTTCTCGTCGCTGCTGCAGAAGGAATTCAAGCCGCGCAGCGACGAGGCCAAGAGCGCCGTCGAAGCCGCCGTGCTCACGCTCGCACAGCACGCGCTGGCCAACACCCAGGTCATCGGCAAGGACGTAACCAAGTCGATCCAGGCCATGATCGCCGCGATCGACCAGAAGCTCACCGAGCAGGTCAACAAGATCCTGCACAACGAAGAGTTCCAGAAGCTCGAAAGTGCCTGGCGCGGCCTGCACTACATGGTGAACAACACCGAGTCGGACGAGAACCTCAAGATCCGCGTGATGGACATCTCCAAGAAGGAACTGCACAAGACGCTCAAGAAGTTCAAGGGCGCGGCCTGGGACCAGAGCCCGATGTTCAAGGCGGTCTACGAGCAGGAATACGGCCAGTTCGGCGGCGAACCCTTCGGCGCGATCGTCGGCGACTACCACTTCGACCAAAGCCCGCCCGACGTCGAACTGCTTGGCGAAATGGCCAAGATCGCGGCCTCGGCGCACGCGCCCTTCATCACCGGTGCCAGTTCGAACCTGATGCAGATGGAGTCGTGGCAGGAACTCGCCAACCCGCGCGACCTGACCAAGATCTTCTCCACCCCCGAATACGCCGGCTGGCGCAGCCTGCGCGAATCGGACGATTCCAAGTACATCGGCCTGTGCATGCCGCGCTTCCTGGCGCGCACGCCCTACGGCGCCAACACCAGCCCGGTGGAGGAATTCGATTTCGAGGAAGACGTGTCCGGCGCCGACCACAGCAGGTACGCCTGGGCCAAC
>JAHJOG010000293.1 GCA_018820395.1 Gammaproteobacteria bacterium
CGGCCGCGAAAGTGCAGGTCGGCTTCGCCGGAAATGGCGCGCACCACCGCCGCGCACAGCTCGGCGATCTGCTCTTCGTGGCGCGCGCGCTGCTGGGCCTGCGTCATGGCGCGCTCATTCCGGGTGGTCGGCCAGGCCCAGCGATTCCTTCAGTTCGAGATCGAAGCAGCGCTGGAAATACTCGGCGACCAGCGGACGTTCAGCGTCGTCGCACTTGTTGACGAAAGACAGCCGGAAGGCGAGCGCCGGATCGCGAAAGATCTCGACGTTCTCGGCCCAGGTGATCACCGTGCGCGGCGACATCAGCGTCGACATGTCGCCGGCTGCGAAGCCCTTGCGCGTGAGGTCGGCCACCGCGACCATCTTGGCCACCAGCTCGCGTCCGGCCTCGTCGGCGAGCGAGGGCACGCGCGCCTGCACGATCGCGATCTCTTCGGCCGCCGGCAGGTAGTTCAGCGAGGCCACGATGTTCCAGCGGTCGATCTGCGCATGGTTGAGCCGCTGCGCGCCGTGGTAGAGCCCGTTGAGATTGCCGAGGCCGACGGTGTTGGCCGTGGCGAAGAGCCGGAAATACGGGTGCGGGCGCAGCACCTTGTTCTGGTCCATGAGCGTGAACTTGCCGTCGCGCTCGAGGATGCGCTGGATGACGAACATCACGTCGGGCCGGCCAGCGTCGTACTCGTCGAAGATCAGCGCCACCGGCCGTTGCAGCGCCCAGGGCACGATGCCTTCCTGGAATTCGGTGACCTGCTGGCCCTCGCGCAGCACCACCGCGTCCTTGCCGACCAGGTCGAGCCGGCTGATGTGGCCGTCGAGGTTGAGCCGCACGCAGGGCCAGTTCAGCCGGGCCGCCACCTGCTCGATGTGCGTGGATTTGCCGGTGCCGTGCAGGCCTTGCACCATCACGCGCCGGTCGCGCATGAAGCCGGCCAGGATGGCCAGCGTTACGTCGGGGTTGAAGCGGTACACCGCGTCGACCTCGGGCACGTGGTCGTCGCGCTGGGTGAACGCGGGCACCTTGAGGTCGGAGTCGATGCCGAAGACGTCGCGCACCGACAGCATCCGGTCGGGGTGGAGGGCGGCGGCGGTGGTTTCTGCCATGGCGGTCTTTCGGTTCAGGCCAGTTCGCGGGTGTCGGGATCGAGGTCGGGCTCGATGTCCGACTCGGCGCCGGATGTGGGCGTGCTGTTGTCGGCGTCGATGCGCGCCAGCGCCTCCGCAGCACGGCGCAGCGCGGGCAGCAGCGACTTGGCGCGCTCGGGGTCGAGCCGCATGACCGGCGCCTGCAGCGCCACGCAGAGGTTCGACGGGCCGTCGGCCGAAGGCACCAGTGCGGCGATGCACAGCAGCCCCGGCAGGAATTCTTCGTTGTCGAAGGCAAAGCCTTCCTTGCGCACGCGCTGCACCTCGGCTTCGAGCTGGTCGAACTGCGTGAGCGTCTTGGGCGTGTAGGCCTCCAGCGGCGCATGGGCCAGCAGGCGCCGGCGCTGTGCAGGCGTCATCTGCGCAAGAAAGACCTTGCCACTCGCCGAGCAGTGCACCGGGACGCGCGAGCCGGGCTGCAGATAGAAGCGCAGCGGCGCGGCGGTTTCGACACGGTCGAGGTAGACAACTTCGCTGCCCGACAGCGCGGTGAGGTTGCAGCTCTCGCCGATTTCCTCGACCAGGTGCCGCAAGACCGCGTGGCGCGCGCCGTGGTGGCTGTCGTTCAGCAAGAGGTTCTCGGCCAGCCTGCGCAGCCGTGTGCCGACGCCGAAGCGCCGGCTGTCGCCCTCGCGGCGCAGCAGGCCCGCGCCTTCGAGCTGCTGCAGCATGCGGTGCACCGTCGGCTTGGGCAGGCCGGTCTCCTGGACGAGGTCCGGAAGGGTGTAGCGCTGGTCCTTGGACGCGAGGATTTCAAGCAACGCAAAGAGGCGTATGGTGGGCGTGTCGCCACCCGATTCGAGACCGCCGGGAGCCAGGTTGTTGACGACTTTCATGGGGTGGGATCATAGTCTGTTTACAAAAAATAGTACAAATCGTCCCGATTTTTCGTATTTTGTTTGACTCTGATGGGCTTGCGACCTATATTTCGCAGGCACGAATTCCGGAACTTCCGGTTCCATCCAACGGTAGACACCGCCGCCCACCCGCACCTCAGGAGACTGACCCATGAGCAAGCAACCCCCCGCCACGCCCGCCCGCACCCCGGTTCAGGGCGTGCAGAAAATGACGCCGTCCGAAGCCTTCGTCGAAACCCTGGTCGCCAATGGCGTGACCGACATGTTCGGCATCATGGGCTCGGCCTTCATGGACGCGATGGACATCTTCGCGCCCGCCGGCATCCGCCTGATTCCGGTGGTGCACGAGCAGGGCGGCGCACACATGGCCGACGGCTATGCGCGCGTTTCGGGTCGCCATGGCGTGGTGATCGGCCAGAACGGCCCCGGCATCAGCAACTGCGTGACGGCGATCGCCGCAGCCTACTGGGCGCACAGCCCGGTCGTCATGATCACGCCCGAGACCGGCACCATGGGCATGGGCCTCGGCGGCTTCCAGGAAGCCAACCAGCTGCCGATGTTCCAGGAGTTCACCAAATACCAGGGCCACGTGACCCACCCGGCGCGCATGGCCGAGTACACCGCCCGCTGCTTCGACCGCGCCATTTCGGAGAACGGCCCGACGCAGCTGAACATCCCGCGCGACTATTTCTACGGCGAGATCAAGGCCGAGATTCCCAAGCCGATGCGCGTCGAGCGCGGCGCCGGTGGCGAAGAGAGCCTGAAGGCCGCGGCCGAGCTGCTCGCCACGGCGAAATTCCCGGTCATTCTTTCGGGCGGCGGCGTGGTCATGGGCAATGCGGTCGAAGAGTGCAAGGCCCTGGCCGAGCGCCTGGGCGCGCCGGTGTGCAACGGCTACCTGCGCAACGATTCGTTCCCGGCCAGCCACCCGTTGTGGGCCGGCCCTCTGGGCTATCAGGGTTCCAAGGCCGCGATGAAGCTCATCTCGCAAGCCGACGTGGTGATCGCGCTCGGTTCGCGCATGGGCCCGTTCGGCACGCTGCCGCAGCACGGCATGGATTACTGGCCGAAGGAAGCCAAGATCATTCAGGTCGAGGCAGACCACACCAACCTGGGCCTGGTCAAGAAGATTACCGTGGGCATCCACGGCGATGCCAAGGCCACGGCCAAGGCGCTCTTGAAGCTGCTCGACGGCAAGACGCTCGCCTGCGACGCATCGAAGGCCGAGCGTGCCAACAAGATCAAGTCGGAGAAGGACGCCTGGGAAAAAGAGCTCACCGAGTGGACCCATGAGCGCGACCCTTTCAGCCTCGATGCGATCGAAGAAGCCAAGGGCGAGAAGACGCCGACCGGCGGTACCTACCTGCACCCGCGCCAGGTGCTGCGCGAACTCGAAAAGGCGATGCCGCCGCGCGCCATGGTGTCGACCGACATCGGCAACATCAACGCCATCGCCAACAGCTACCTGCGCTTCGACGAGCCGCGCAGCTTCTTCGCGCCGATGAGCTTCGGCAACTGCGGCTACGCGCTGCCGACCATCATCGGTGCCAAGTGCGCAGCGCAGGATCGCCCGGCCATCGCCTACGCGGGCGACGGCGCCTGGGGCATGAGCATGGTCGAGATCATGACGGCCGTGCGGCATGACATTCCGGTCACGGCCGTGGTGTTCCACAACCGCCAGTGGGGCGCGGAGAAGAAGAACCAGGTCGACTTCTACAACCGCCGCTTCGTCGCCGGCGAGCTGGAAAGCGAAAGCTTTGCCGGCATCGCGAAGGCCATGGGCGCCGAAGCCATCGTGGTCGACAAGCTCGAAGACGTGGGACCGGCGCTCAAGAAGGCGATCGACATGCAGATGAATGAGAAGAAGACCTGCGTGATCGAGATCATGTGCACCCGCGAACTGGGCGACCCGTTCCGCCGCGATGCGCTGTCCAAGCCAGTGCGTTTCCTCGACAAATACAAGGACTACGTCTGATCCGTCAGGAGGTCGTATGACGTCAGGGGCGACGCATCCTCGGCTCGAGGCCTTGGTGAAGCAGGCGCGGGGGCGCGCGGGTGTGGCGCCCGTGCGGATCGGGCTGGTGTATCCGTGCGACGTGGCGGCGATCGAGGCGGCGGCGCGGATCGTGGATGCGCGGCTTGCGCATCCGGTACTGATCGGGCCGCACGCCGCGATCGTCGAGGCGTGCAAGGCCGCCGACATCGAGGCGGGGCGGTTCGAGATCGTCGATACCCCGGGCGGCGGGCCGGAAGCGGCGCGCACTGCCACCGCACTCGCGCGCGAAGGCAAGCTGAGCGCGCTGATGAAGGGGTCGCTGCACACCGATGAGCTGATGTCCGCCGTGGTCGACAAGGCCACGGGCCTGCGCGGCGACACGCGCATCACCCACGTCTTCCTCTTCGACCTGCCGAGCTATCCCAAGCTGCTCGGCCTGGCCGACTGCGTGGTCAACATCGCGCCCAATCTCGCCACCAAGCGCGACATCGTCGGCAACGCTGTCGGCCTGCTGCAGAAGCTCGGGGTGACGGAGCCGAAGGTGGGCATCGTCGCGGCGGTGGAATCGGTCAATCCGGCCATCCCGGCCACGGTCGATGCGCAAGCCTTGGTGGCGATGGCCGGGGAGGGCGCCTGGCCCGGCGCGATCGTCGAGGGACCATTCGGCTTCGACAACGCCATCTCGGCCGAAGCCGCGCGGGTGAAGAAGATGGTGTCGCGGGTGAGCGGCGACGCCGACCTGCTCATCATGCCGGACCTGAATGCCGGCAACATGCTCTACAAGAGCTTCGTCTATGTGGGTGGCGGCGAGTGCGCGGGCGTGGTGCTCGGCGCGCGCGTGCCGATCGTGCTGACCTCGCGTGCCGATTCGCTGACGTCGCGCATCGCGTCGGTCGCGCTCGCGGTGCTGGGGGCGGACGGGGCCTGAACGGTCGCGTGCCGTTCAGCGCCGCTGCCTGGCCACCTCGGCCAGGATCTTGACGCCGTCGTCGATCTGACGGGCGTCGATGGACGAATACCCCAGACGCACATAGCACCTCGGGCGCTCGTCGCCGTGAAAGAACACCTCGCCGGGCTCGACGACGACGCCGCGTCCTAGGACCTGGCGGGCGAGCTTGGTGGTGTCGATGTGCTGCGGCAACTGCACCCACAGCGCCGAGCCGCCGTGCGCCTTGGCAAAGCTCGCCTCGGGCAGGTGGCGCTCGAGCGCGTCGCCCAGCTCTTTCGCGCGATCGCGGTAGTTGCGATTCAGGCGCCGCACCAGGGCTTCGTGAAAGCCGTGCCGTATGAAATTGGCGGCTGCATGTTCGTTGTTGGTCGGCGGATGGCGAAGCATCAGGCGGCGCAGCGCGCGCAGTTCGCGGATGAGCGGCGCCGACGCCACGATGTAGCCGAGCCGCAGTCCGTGTGCCAGTGTCTTCGAGAGGCTGCCGATGTAGATCACGTGGTCGCCGCCATCGAGGCTCTTGAGCGCCGCCGTCGGGCTGCCGAGATGATTGAGTTCGCTTTCGTGGTCGTCTTCGATGATGACGATGCCGTGGCGCCTGGCGCGTTCGAGCAGTGCCAGCCGGCGTTCGAGCGTCATCGTCACGGTCGTCGGGCATTGGTGGCTCGGCGTCACGTAGATGTAGCGGCAACGATTCATGGCCGCAGTCACCAGGAGCCCGTCGGCGTCGACCGGCAGCGGAATGACGTGGTCGGAATGCAGCGAGAAGCTGTTGCGTGCGTCCGGGTAACCGGGGTTCTCGATGCCGACGCGGGTCGTTCGCTCGCACAGCAGCGTGGCGAGCAGGTAGGTCGCCTGCTGCGCGCCGGCGGTCATGAGGATGTTGTCGGCGTCCACCCAGATCCCCCGCGCCGGCAACAGTCGACGCCGGATCTGGTCGATCAGCGCCACGTTGTCGCGGTCGATGTGGTCGGGGGCCCATCGCGCGATCTCTCCCTTGCGCAGCGATTCGAGCACGCATTCGCGCCATTCGGAAAACGGAAAGAGCGAAGGGTCGAACTGCCCGTAGATGAAGGGATAGTCGTAGCTCTGCCAGTCGCGCGGCTTCTCGATGTTGCGCTGCGAGGACAGGCGCAGGGCGATGCGGCCGGGTCGCGTCGACGCGGCCGAGCCGGCTGCGGCCGGTGTGCGTGCAGGGATGGTGTCGTCCTCGACGCGCACCGCGCGGAATTCCGGATGGACCACGTAGCCGCTTCGCGCCCGGGCCGCCAACACGCCCGACTCGCTCAGCCGCTGGAGCACGAGGCTGGTCGTGGTGCGCGAAATGGCCAGGCAGTCGGCCAGCCAACGGCTCGACGGCACCCGTTCGCCGGGTGCGAGCGCGCCCTCGAGAACGGCGTGCATGAGGGCATCGCGCAGCTGCGCCTGCAACGATGCATCGCGCGACTCGAAGCGCTTGAATACGCGCCGCCAGAACAGCGGGCCCTGCGGGTCGTTCTTGCTCATGGTGTCCTTCAACGCGCCGGAAGCGGGTCTGCGCTTCTGGCATCAAAGATAGCAACGAACTGGCATTATCGATTGCGCGGGGCCCTCTGCTAGATTGCATTCGGCGGCCACGAAGCTTCTTTCGATGCCGCTGCCTCTCGACCGCAACCCGGAAGGAAACGCAATGAAACTCGACCTGTTCAAACGTCTCGTGATCGTTGGCGCTCTGGCCGCTTTCGGTGCCGGTGCCCAGGCAGCCGACAAGGTGGTGATGAACCTCGGATGGTCGACCCCCGCCGACTCGTCCTATTCGGTGCTCGGCAAGAAGTTCGCGGAGCTGGCGCAGAAGTATTCCAACGGGGCGGTCGAGGTCAAGCTGCGCTGCTGCGCGCAAATCGCCACCGAGGACGATGCCTTCAAGGCGATGCAGCTCGGCACCGTCGACGGCTATTTCATCAGCCAGAACAACGTGGCGCCGCACTGGCCGCTGATGGACGTGTTCCAGCTGCCCTACATCTTCCAGAGCGAGGCGCACGTGACCGCGGTGACGACCGGGCCCGTCGGCAAGGAGATCCAGGCCCGCCTCTTCAAGGACACGGGCGTTCATCTCCTGACTTTCGGTGCCCCCTCATACCGCGACCTGTTCGATTCGCGTGTCGCGATCCGGTCGATGGCGGACATGAAGGGCCTGAAGCTCAGAGTACCGAAGAACAAAGTGATGATCGACACGTTCAAGGCCTTCGGCGCCGAGCCCGTGCCGCTCGCGTGGTCGGAGACGCCCACCGCGCTGCAGACCGGCACGATCGACGGCGCCGACAACGGCACGACGGTCATCAAGGACATGAAGTTCTACGAGTTCGCCAAGCACCTGGCGGTGCTCGATCACTTTGCCGGTGTGGCACCGCTCTTCGCCAGCGACCGGTTCATGAAGAAGCTCAAGCCCGACCAGGCGGCCGCTGTCCAGCGCGCTGCGCTGGAGGCCGGCCAATACCAGACCCAGGTCACCGCCAAGGAAACCGCCGACGTCCGGCAGTGGCTGGTTGACCAGGGCGGAATGAAGATGACCACCCCCGACCGGGCCGAGTTCATCGCCGCCGCGCAGAAGGTGCAGCAGGCGTTTGCGGCGGAGCACGGACCGGCCTTTGCCGACCTGCTCGGCAAGATCCGCACGGCGGCCAAGTAGATCGGCGGCCGTGATGCTCAGGTGGCTGGACCGGCATTTCGAAGAGTTCGTCGCCTGCACCTGCATCGCCGCAGTGGCTTGCTTCGTGTTTCTGCAGGTCATCCTTCGCTATGTGTTCAATTCGGCGCTGGTCTGGACCGAAGAGCTGTCCGGGTTCGCGATGGTCTGGACGGTTTACATGGGCGCCTCGCTGGCCGTGCGGGAGCGCTTCCATGTGCGGATCATGGCCGGCGTGGTGGCTTTGCCGCGGCGCCTGGCGATCGCCCTGGTGGTGCTCGCCGACCTGGCCTGGCTGGGCTTCAACCTTTTCATGATCCAGGTCGGGCTCGAATACCTGGCGGTGCTGCGTGAGCGTCCTTCGGCGTCGCCGTCGCTCGGCATCGACATGCTGTGGCCCGAGTCGATCGTCGTCATCGGCTACGTGCTCATGACACTGCGCCTGCTGCAGATCTACGTGCGCTGGTGGCTTTCGGATCGCAAGGAACTGCCGGGCCTTTCCGCGGAATATCAGACACCCGCCCGGGCGGGAGAGTCGCCATGAGCGATCTCGCCATCGTCTGCGCGGTGTTCGCCGTGCTGACCATCGTGGGCACGCCGCTCATCGCGGCCATCGGCATCGCCACGGTCCTTGCGCTTCATCTCATCGACATCCCGTTCACGCTGCTGGCGCAGTCCAGCTTCACGGCGCTGCAGCCCTTTCCCTTGCTGACCATCCCGCTTTTCGTGCTCGCGGGGCGCCTGATGGAAGTCGGCGGCATGTCGGAGCGGCTGATCGAGGTGGCGAAGTCCTTCGTCGGCAATTACCGCGGCAGCCTGGGCATGGTGACCGTGCTGGCCTGCATGCTCTTCGCCGCGCTGTCCGGATCGGGCCCTGCGACGACGGCCGCGATCGGCAGCGTGATGATTCCGGCAATGCGCCGCGAAGGGTACTCGCCGCGCTTCGCCGCTGCCGTCTCGGCATCGGCGGGGGCGTTGGGCAGCATGATTCCGCCCAGCAACCTGCTCATCATCTATGGCCTGGTGTCGGAAACGTCGATTCCTCGGCTGTTCCTGGCTGGTTTCGCGCCCGGCTTCTTCGTGACGGGGCTGCTGCTGCTGGTGAGCTATGTGGTGGCACGACGCAACAACTTCGGCGGATCGGTGGAGGGCACGCGCTTTGCCATCGGCCTGTGCGCGCGAGCGTTCTGGGCGGGCAAGTGGGCATTGGGGGCACCGATCATCATCCTGGGCGGCATCTACAGTGGCGCCTTCACGCCGACCGAGGCCGCATCGGTGGCGGTTTTCTACGCACTGTTCGTCGGTTTCTTCGTGTATCGGAAGCTGTCGGTCACGAAGGTGGTGGAGGCCCTGCGCTTCACGGCATTGATGGCAGGCCTGCTGATATTGCTGGCGCCCGCGCAAGCCTTCGGTCAGTTGACCGCCTATTACGACGTGCCGACCGCGGTGCAGGATCTGCTTACCTCGGTCACGTCGAACCGCATCCTGACGATGCTGCTGATCGGCGCCTTCTACATCCTGATCGGGACGTTCATGGAGTCGCTGGCGCAGATCATCCTGTTCACTGCCGTGTTTCTCCCGCTCGTGAAGAGCATGGGCGTGGACCCGGTGCTGTTCGGCGTGTTCACCGTGATGACGTGCGAGATCGGCTTTTTGACGCCGCCGGTCGGCGCCAACCTGAACGTCGCGGCCCGGCTGGCCGGCATCCGAATCGAGGATGTTTCCATCGGCGTCCTGCCTTTCATCCTGGCCTATGTGGTGGGACTGCTGTTCATGATCGTGTGGCCCGAAGCGACCTTGTTCCTGCCCAACTGGGTGTATGGGGCGACCCGGTAGCTGCGAGTCGCCTCCATGCAGCACATCGTTCAAAGGAGAAGCTTGTGTTCGACATCGTTCTGAGCAACGGCACCGTCTACGACGGCAGCGGTGCCGATGGCCTGCGTGCCGATGTTGCCGTGAAGGATGGGCGCATCGCGGCCATCGGCCTGCTGGCGGATGCGCAAGCTGCGGAGCGCGTCGACGTGAGCGGCCTGGCCGTGGCACCGGGTTTCGTGGATCTCCATACGCACTCGGACTTCACCCTCGTCGTGAACGGTGCTGCAGAAAGCCAGGTGCACCAGGGCGTGACCACCGAGGTGATCGGCCAGTGCGGATTCAGCTGCGCGCCGCTTCGAAGCAGCGGCGACCTGCCGGTCCTGGCGAGCGGATACGGCATCGGCGTGCGGGAACGCCGCCGGTGGCGGACTTTTGCCGAGTACCTGGACGTGCTGCAGTCGACGCCCCTGGGGGTCAACGTGGCGGCGCTGGTGGGGCACAGCACGGTGCATCAGGCGGTGCTGGGCGATGCGCTCAAACCGGGAGACCCCGAGGACGTCGCGCAGATGAAGCGGCTGGTCGAAGAGTCGCTCGACGGCGGCGCGGCGGGATTCTCGACGGGGCTCGAGTATTGGCCCGGCATCATGGCTGCCCCCGAACATCTGGTGCCGCTGTGCGAGGCAGCGGCGCAGCGGGGCAAGCTGTATGCGACCCACGTACGCAACCGCGATCGCTACTACGACCTGGGCTTCGCCGAGGCGCTGGCTGCCGCGCGCCTGTCGGGTGCCCGCCTGCAGATTTCGCACATCCAGACCAAGTTCGGCGCACCGGCGCATGCCATGGAGCACACGCTCGAAATGGTCCATGCCGCACGCCGCCACGGCACCGACGTGGCGATCGACGTCATTCCGCACGACTGGAACAACACCACTGTCATTTCGATCCTGCCCAAGTGGGCCCGCGAGGGCGGCACCGAACAGACCCTGGCGCGGCTGCGCGACCCCTCGGTGCGCGAGCGGGTCAAGGCCAACCCTGCGCCCATGCTGCTCATCGTTGCGGCCGGTCAGTGGGACCGGATCGTCCTCCTCAACGCCAGCGTCAACGCCGCTTTCGTGGGTGCGAGCTTCGCCGAGATCGGCAAGGCACGCGGTGTCGATCCCTACGACGCGCTGATGGACATGCTGATCGAAGAGGGCGACGCCGCGTCGCGCATGCTGTGGGCGACGCAGAGCTTCACCGATGCCGACGTGGAGATGGCCATGCGCGATTCGTCGTGCGCGGTGATCTCCGACACGGCGGCGCTCGCACCGTACGGCGACCTGGCGGACGAGCTCTTCTCGTTGAGTGGCTATGGATGGGCGGCGCGATTTCTGCAGTACTACGTCCGCGACCGCAAGGTGCTCCCGTTGGCCGAAGCGATACGTCGGATCACCTCGTTGCCTGCGGAGCGCATCGGACTGCGTGATCGCGGAAGCCTCCGGCCCGGCCAATGCGCCGATGTCACCGTCTTCGATCCTGCCCTGATCGAAAGCCGCTTCTCCGCCAAGGCGCCTCGCGCCTATCCCACCGGAATCGCCCATGTGCTGGTCAACGGCGTCTTCTCGATGCGCGATGGCGCGCGCACCGAAGGCAACGCCGGCCAGGTGCTTCGCGATGCCGGCCATTGAAAAGACAGCCCATGCCCCACTACCTGAAGCAATCCAGCCCGCCGGCCCCGCAGGCCGACTTCGACACCACGACGCGGGTGCGTGAAATGCTCGCCGACATCGAAGCCGGCGGCGAAGAGGCGGTGCGCCGCCATGCGCGCGATCTCGATCAGTGGACCGGCGAGATCGTGCTGGGCGAAGACGCCTTCGCACAGGCCGAGCGTGCGTTGTCGGACGGCGTGAAGAGCGACATCCGCTATGCGCGCGATCGGGTCTGCGCCTTCGCGCAGTTGCAGCGCGACTCGATGCACGAGTTCAGCAGTGAGCTGCGGCCCGGCCTGATGGCCGGCCAGAAGCTGATCCCGGTCGGCTCGGCCGGCTGCTACGTGCCCGGAGGCCGCTATGCCCATGCGGCGAGCGCCATCATGAGCGTGGGCACCGCCAAGGTGGCTGGCGTTCCGCATGTGGTCGCCGCATCGCCGGCGCACGCGCAAGCCGGCGTGCACCCGGCCATCCTGCACGCCATGAAGCTGTGCGGGGCCGATGTCGTGCTCGCGATCGGCGGCGTTCAGGCGGTGGCTGCAATGGCATACGGGCTCTTCACGGGCCGGCCGGCCGATGTGATCGTCGGCCCGGGCAATCGCTTCGTCGCCGAGGCCAAGCGGCTGCTGTTCGGCCGCGTGGGCATCGACGTGATCGCGGGGCCGACCGAGTCGGCCATCATCGCGGACGAGAGCGCCGACCCGGAACTCGTTGCGGTCGATCTGGTCGGCCAGGCCGAACACGGCGCCGACTCGCCGGTCTGGCTCATCACCACGTCGCGCGCTCTCGGCGAGGCCGTCATCGCGCGCGTGCCGCAGCTCATCGCCATGCTGCCGGACCTCGCGCAGCGGGCGGCTACTGCGTCGTGGCGAGACCATGCCGAAGTCGTCGTCTGCGACACGCGCGAAGAAGCGGTGATGGTCAGCGACCGGTATGCGTGCGAGCACTTGCAGGTGATGACGCTCGACCTCGACTGGTGGCTTGCCCGCCTGACCAACTATGGGTCGCTTTTTCTGGGAGAAGAGACGACCGTGGCCTACGGCGACAAATGCAGCGGCCCGAATCACATCCTGCCGACCCGCGGCGCCGCGCGCTATTCGGGCGGGCTGTCGGTCGGCAAGTTCATCAAGACGGTCACCTGGCAGCGGCTCGACCGCCCGGCTTCGCGCGAGGTGGGCCAGGTCGCCGCACGCATCTCGCGTTTGGAAGGCATGGAAGGCCACGCGCGCACGGGCGATGCGCGGCTTCGGAAGTATTTCCCCGACGAGCGATTCGACGTCGGTTCGCTGGACGGGGGCCGCGTGGTGACCGCGCCATGAGCGCGCCATCGGCCGCTTCCCGCGCGAGCGACGGCCTCTGGTTCGGCAAGGATCTGAGCCAGCCGGAACCGATTCCCGAAGCGGGCATCGAGCGCGCCGTGGCGCTCATGCGCAGCGGCCGTCTGCATCGCTATGGCGAAACCGGTGCGGGCACCCCCGAGCCCGCACTGCTCGAGCAGGAGTTCGCGGCCTACGTCGGAACGCGCTACTGCGTGGCCCTGAATTCATGCGGCGCGACGCTCTTCGTCGCGCTCAAGGCGCTCGGCGTCGTCCCCGGCGACCGCGTGCTGACCAGCGCCTTCACGCTGGCACCGGTTCCCGGCGCCATCGCGCACGCCTGCGCCGAGCCGGTGCTCGTCGACACCACGGCCGACTACACCACCGACCTGGAGGATCTGGAGCGCAAGGTCCGGACGAGCGGAGCCCGCGTGTTCCTGATTTCGCACATGCGCGGGCACATCACCGATCTGGCGGCGGTGCGATCCATCTGCGACGCGCATGGCGTCGCACTGGTCGAGGACTGCGCCCACACCATGGGCGCCCGGTGGGACGGGCGTCCGTGCGGCACCTGGGGACGGATCGGCTGCTTCAGCACCCAGACCTACAAGCACATCAATTCGGGCGAGGGCGGCCTGCTCGTGACGGACGACGACGACATCTGCGCGCGCGCGATCCTCTACTCGGGCAGCTACATGTTCTATGGCCAGCACCTCGCGCGGCCCGCGCCGGAGGTGTTCGAACGATGGAAGTACGACACGCCCAACTTCAGCCTGCGCATGTCCAACCATGCGGCGGCGATGCTGCGGCCGCAACTGTCGGAGCTGGAGCGTCGGGCGGCGCGCTGGAATGCGCTCTACGGCCAGTTGGCGCGCGAGCTCAAAGGGATCGATGGCCTCCACGTGCCTCGCCGCGGGCCGAAGGAGGAATACGTGGCCAGCTCGATCCAGTTCACGCTCGACCTGCCGCACGAGCGGATCGAGCGTTTCCTCGAGGGCTGCGAACGCCGTGGACTCTTCGTCAAATGGTTCGGAAGCAGCGCACCGCGAGGGTTCACGAGCAACTACACCCACTGGCACTATCTGAATGAAGTCCAGGAACTTGCGAACTCGCCGGCCCTGATGGATGGGCTGTGCGACATGCGCATTCCACTGTCGCTGTCCGGCGAAGACTGCGCGCTCGTGGGCCGCATCGTGCGCGCTGCGCTGCTCGAGGCCTGATCGCCCGACCGGCGGACCACTTCTTGCCGCCCGGCGCTCAGACCCCTGGGCGGCGCCAGGTTGCCAGCGCCGCCGCCAGCAGCCACATGCCGACTGCGCATCCGCGGTTCATCATGCGGAGGCTGCGCTGCGACAACCATCGCACGGCCTGCGTGCCGGCGCCGGCATAGCCGAGCATCACGCAGCCGTCGATGAGGACG
>JAHJOG010000032.1 GCA_018820395.1 Gammaproteobacteria bacterium
CACGGCAGAAAGTTGGGGCCGACCCCGCCGTACCCGGCCTCGCTGGAAATGCTCAAGGCGCCGTAGCCGAGTGCGATCCCGGTCACGGCCACTCCGGCACCGACCAGGGTCTGGATCAAGGTGGCCTGCGCCGAGGTTTCGGGGCCGCCTGGCGCGGAGCCGCCCGGCGAAGAGTCGATGGAAGACATGGTCAATCCTTCGTGAGATCAACAAAGCAAAAAAAAGAGCACGCCGTGCGACGTGCTCGGGCCCGGTCATGCAACCGAGGCTCGGGGCAGGCCTCGGCTCAGATCATTCCGGACTTGGTCATGGTCGCGCGCAGGCTCGCGAACTCGTCGTCGACGAACTTCTCGAAAGCCGGCCCGGACATCACGGCCGGCGTCCACGCGTTCTTCTTGAGCGCCTCCTGCCAACTCGGCGTCTTGAGTGCGGCCAGCACCATGTCGGTCAGTGCCTTGCGCTGCGCGGCGTCGATGCCAGGTGCGCCGTACACACCGCGCCAGTTGCCAATCTCGACGTCGATGCCCTGCTCCTTGAGCGTCGGCACATTGATGCCCGGCAGGCGCTGCCCGGAAGTGACCGCGATGGCTTTCATCTTGCCTGCTTCGATGTATTCGGCGAATTCGCTGTAGCCGCTGCCACCGACGGTCACGTTGCCGCCGAGGATGGCGGCCGTCGCCTCGCCGCCTCCGCGGAAGGCCACATAGTTGATCTTGGAAGGATCGACGCCGACCTTCTGCGCGATCATGGCTGCCGCGATGTGCTCGGTGGAGCCACGCGAGCCACCGCCCCACTTGACGCTACCCGGGTCTTTCTTGAGCTGGTCGATGACGTCCTTCATCGACTTCATGGGCGAATTGGCCGGCAGCACGAAGACGTTGTATTCGCTCGTCAAACGCGCGATGGGCGTCGCCTGCGTGAGACTGACCGGCGGCTTGCCGGTGATGATGCCGCCCAGCATCACGGCGCCCATGACCATCATCGCGTTCGGATCGCCCTTGGAGCCGTTGACGAACTGGGCCAGGCCCAGCGCGCCTGCGGCACCACCCTTGTTGTCGTAAGTGACCGTGTCGGCCACCTTTCCGTCGGTCAAGGCCTTGCCCAGCGCCCGCCCGGTGGTGTCCCATCCGCCACCCGGATTGGCAGGGATCATCATCTTCACATTGGCGGCCGCCCAGGCCGATAGCGGAAGGGCGCCCGTGGCGCCGAGCGCTATCAAGGACTTGAGGAAAGTATCTCGACGCATGCGTGTCTCCTTGGTTTGTAGATTCTGTACGCCGCTATGATGCGCCGCCCCGCTGTCAGTTGGCTGTCCGAGACACTGGGGAAAACACCGAACCTCCAAACCATGAAGCTGCTGCTGGTAGAAGACGACTCGTCGATGCAGACCACGCTCCAGCGCGCGCTCGGACGCCGGCGGATCGACGTGCGCGTCTGCGGCGACGGCACTGCGGCGTTGGACGCCTGGCGCACGGTCGAGCCGGACGTGGTGGCGCTCGATCTCAGTTTGCCGGGACAGGACGGCCTGGAGGTCCTGGCTGCAGCGAGGGCGGCCAGCCTCCGCACGCCAGTGTTGTTGCTGACGGCCCGCGGGACGGTCGGCGACCGGATCATGGGCCTGAATGCCGGCGCCGACGACTACCTGCCCAAGCCCTTCGATCTGGATGAACTCGAAGCGCGGCTGAGGGCCCTGCACCGTCGCAATCACTACGGCGGTCCCGATGCCGGCGCGCATCCGCAGGCCGTCGGCGGCCTGCGCTACGACCTCGAGGGCGGCGCCATCTACCATCGCGCCGATGTGCTCGAACTCACGCCGCGCGAGCTGTCCCTGCTCAAGGCGCTCATGGTCAGACCGGGCCACGCCATGACCAAGGAGCGCCTCTTCGAACTGGTGTTTCCGGGCGAGACCGAGGTGCAGTACGAAGCCATCGAAGTCGTGGTCTATCGCCTGCGCAAGAAGCTGGCCGGCACCGGCGTGGCATTGATGACGTTGCGCGGACTCGGCTATCTGCTGCGAGAGGAGCCATGAGGCAACCCCGCTCGCTCCGGGCCGGGCTGCTCATCGGCATCCTGACGCCCGTCACCGTGTTCATCGTGATCAACAGCGTGAGCCTGTATCGGCAGAGCCTGGCCGCGGCGACCACCGCCTACGACCGCACGCTGCTGGCTTCCGCCAAGACCATCGGAGAGGAACTCGACGTGGTGGGCTACGACGAAGTCTCGGAGCTGCGGGCGATCGTGCCCTATTCGGCACTCGAAGCCTTCGAGGCCGACAATCAGAGCCGCATGTACTACCGGGTGTCGACGCTCGGCGGAGACATCGTGTCCGGGTTCGACGACCTGCCCTTCTGGCGCGGCAAGCTGCCCATGCGACCGCCGTACGCCGCGCTGGTCGACTTCTACGACGCGACCTTCCGCGACTCACCCGTGCGCGTGGCAGTGCTTCTACAGCCTGTGGTGAGCCCGCGGGGACGCGGCATGGCCGTGGTGCAGGTGGCCGAAACGCTCGAGCTGCGCGAGACACTCGCGCGCAAGCTGCTGATCAGTACGCTGATGCGCCAGATGGTGTTGCTGGCGGTGATCGCTCTCGTGACCGTGTGGGTCGTGCAGCGAGCAACGCGCCCGGTGCGACGACTCGGTGAAGCGCTGGCCGGCCGTGCGCCTGATGACCTGTCGCCGATCGAAGCGCCGGACGCGCCCCGCGAACTCAGGCCGCTGATCGACGCGACCACGCAGGTCATGGCGCGTTTGCAGCATCTGCTCGATCACCAGAAGCGCTTCGTGCGCGACAGCGCGCACCAGTTGCGCACGCCGCTCGCCGTGCTAAAGGCGCAGGTGCAGTCGGCGCGTCGCGGCGACGTGCCGCCCGACCAGGCTTTCGACGAGATCGGCCAGACCGTCGACCGAGCGACGCTGCTGGCCAATCAGATGCTGTCGCTCGCCAAGGTCGAGCAGCTCAGGCAGCAACCCGAGTGGGAGCGACTGGACCTGCGCGAAGCGGTGAGAGAAGTCGCGCTCGACCTCTCGCCGCTGATTGCCGCCAGATCGATCGACTTCGAACTCGATGCGAGTGCCGCCCCCGTGCCGGTGCAGGCGCACCGATGGATGCTGCACGAACTCTCGCGCAACCTTCTGCACAACGCGATCAAGCACAGCCCTCGCGGCGGCACGCTGCGAGTCGACGTGTGCGAAAGAGATGGGGAAGCACTGCTCCGGATCAGCGACGCGGGTCCCGGGATTTCAGAGGAACTGCGCAAGCGCCTGTTTGCGCCCTTCTCCGCGGGCGACGCGTCGACGGGATCGGGGCTCGGCCTCGCGATCTGCCAAGAAATCGCGCTGGCCTTGCGCGGTCACCTCGCAATGCGCAATCTCGACGCCGGCGGACATGTCGCCGGGTTGGAAGCCACGGCCACTTTTCCCATTGCCAGCGACAATGGCTGATCGTATGGACCGTCTGCGCATCGACAAATGGCTCTGGGCCGCCCGCTTCTTCAAGACGAGATCGCTCGCCGCCGAAGAGCTCGGCAAGAATCGCGTCCAGGTCAACGGCGACACCGCCAAGGCTTCGCGCGAAGTCAAGCCGGGCGACATGGTGACGCTTCGGCTGGGTCCGACCGTCCGCGTCGTGCAGGTCCTGGGGCTGAGCGCCCAGCGAGGGCCCGCACCAGTGGCACAGCTTCTCTACGAAGAAACGGCGGAAAGCCTGCAGGCAACCGCAGCGGCCAGAGAGCAGCGCCGCATGGGCAGCGAGCCGGCCCTCAGCATCGAGCAGGGGCGCCCGACGAAAAGAGACCGCCGCAACCTCGACGCCGCGAAGGGCGGCGAATGGGACAACCGCTGGAGCGCTTCGCTCGACGACGACTGAACCCGGAGCGCGACGCCCCGGATCGCTTAGGCTTCTCGTTTAGGCAACAAGGCACGCACGCATGACCGCCCTCAAGAAATACACCGTCGGAAAGAAGTTCAAGCTCGACAAGATCAGCCCTTCCGACACGCCCTATTTCGAAGGCTCCGAAAGCTCGCAACTCGAACGCATCGAGGCGTTGGCAGACGAACTCGACGAACTGCAGAACCGGCTGCACGCAGAGGGTCGCCGCAAGTTGCTGCTGGTGCTGCAGGGCACCGACACGAGCGGCAAGGACGGGACCATCCGCTGGGTTTTTTCCCGCACCTCGCCGCTCGGCGTGCGCGTGAAGGCCTTCAAGGCGCCCAGCGAAGAGGAACGCGAGCATGATTTTCTCTGGCGCTGCCATGCCGCCGTGCCGCGCAACGGCGAGATCATGGTGTGGAACCGCAGTCATTACGAAGACGTTCTGGTCCCGGTCGTCGAAGGGTGGATCGACAAGGCAGAAACGAAGCGTCGATACGCGCAGATCAACGACTTCGAACGCCTGCTGAGCGAAACCGGCACGGTGGTCGTCAAGTGCATGCTGCACATCAGCAAGGACGAGCAGCGCGAGCGGCTCCAGGCCCGCATCGACGAAACCGACAAGAACTGGAAGTTCAACATGAGCGACCTCGAGGCGCGCCGCAAGTGGGACGACTACCAGCGCGCCTACGAGAAGTTTCTCGTCGCGACGTCGACGAGCCATGCACCTTGGCACGTCGTACCCGCCGACAGCAAGCGGCATCGCAATCTCATGATCGCTCAGTTGCTGGTGAGCACGATGCGTGACATGAAGATCGGGATCTCTCCCGCTGATCCGGCGCTCAAAGGCCTGATCGTTACCTGACGGACGCGCGCGGCGTCGCGTTCAATGTTCTGACAGCTTCTTGCTCGCGGGAGCGCTGCTCATGGCTTCCGTGAGCTCGCCGAGCTCCTTCGCAAGCCGGACGACTTCTGCTCGTGCGCCCTCGTCGCCGTGCTCCATTTGCAGCAGCGACTTCTCGTATGCGTTCGACACCGCGACCCAGCGCTCGAATGTCGCTTCGATGGGATAAACCGAGTCTTGCATGGCACTCCAATTCATGGCCTCAAGGCCATAGATGAGCGGGTGATTCGTGATGACCGAGCGTAACCAGCGTTGGCCAGATTTGTACGTCATTGTGCGTACAAGGCGCGCGCTTTCGGAATTTGTTCATGCTTTTGTTTCCGAATTTAGGTCGTTCACGCTGCTTTTTGTGTGTTCAGACATTTCCCGTGAAAAAGTGCACTAAAAAATTAACAACTAAGTACTACATGTAGCTACACTTTGCTACATGATTGCACGTCTGGACACAACTGCCAAGGGGACGCTCCCCGGCGGGGGCCGTGGCGGTGCTTGACACCCTGATGCAGCGGATCCTCACCGGCCCGCTTCCCATGACCTTCACGTCGCCGGACGATGTCGAAAACCTGCGGGTTCTGCGCGAGGGGGGCTGGGTGAAGGTCTCGTTTTCCGCTGGCGCACGTTCTTCCGCCACAGTGACCGAGCTGACATCGCTCGGTCGGGTCGCCATGCAGTACCTCCAGACCAATGAGGGCCAAAAATGAGATTACTGATCAGCGTCCTTGCAGGCTTGGTTGTTTTTTCGGCCACCACTGCGCTCTGGTTCTACTGGCCGACGTGGCAGGTCGAGGTGCGCGTGAAGGCCCGACTCGCCGAACGAGACGCGCGCCTGTCGAGCGTGACCTACAACAAGACGACGGGCAGCGGATGCGGATACGTCAGCGGCCAGAGCGGGCGTGGCAGCCCGGTGGCACGCAGGCATTTCGTGCTCATGGCAGACGGCAATCTGCAACTCGATCCCGTCGACCGCCTGCAAGGCTCCACGCTGCATCGGCTGGAGACGCTCAAGAAACAGACCGAATACCTCACGCTGGTTTATGCGCACTGCGCCCATGGTTGAAGAGAATCGGCCGCGGCCAATCTGAACCGCGCGTGAACAGGACTTTCACCTTGGCGAAACGCAACTCGCCTAGGATCGGGAGATGCAAGCGCTGAACCTCTCGCTGTTCGAATGGATCGGCGCCGGACATCACCCCCACTCTCTTCTCTTGAGCTTTGCAACGGCATTGGCCGAGCGCGGTTGGTGGATGTGCGTCGCATTACTGGGATGGGTCGCCTGGAAGCATCCGACGCAACGTGCCTACGTCCTCGCCGCACTGGCGGCGGCTGCTGCAGCTTCTCTCGCTGCGCATGCGCTGGCCGAGTCGATCGCAGCCCCGCGTCCCTTCATGCTGGGCCTGAGCCCCCCACACGTCGAGCACGGACAACGCGGATCGATGCCGAGCGCGCACGCGTCGGTGATGTTCTCCGCGGGCCTCATCTTCCTGATGCGCCCGTCGGTGCGCCACATCGGCTGGGCGCTGCTGGCCGTGGCCTTGCTGGTCGGCTGGGCGCGGGTCTATGTGGGCGTGCATTTCCCGCTCGACATCGTCGGCGGCCTCCTGCTGGGTGCGGTCGTTGCCGGAATCTTCCGTGCGCTCCAATACCTCGTGCGGAGGTTCATCTTCCCCGTCATCGCACGCGATGACGCTGCCACCGTCGCAGCCAGACTCGCGACTCCAAAGAACGATCCGAGCCTCTGATTCCAGCGCTCGCGGCCGAGGTATCCGAGCGCCGCGCCGCCGCGAAATCCGCTGGCTCTACAATCCATTCGCTTCACTCGACTGAAGCATCGCTAGGGGTGCCGTCATCGCGAACGTTCGAGTTCGGTTGTCGGCTGAGAGAGTCCCTTTGAACCTGACTGAGGTAATCCTCGCGCAGGGAAGCTGGTCCAGCGGCCGTCACGTCCTTTCGCGACGCTCCAGCCGCCGAGCCTCGCCCACCTGCCACACGTTTTGCATGGAGCAAGTGGATGGCACATCACATCGAACCGAGCGCCGCCGACGGCAACGAAGCATTGACGCCGCTCGCCGAACATCAGCGCGTCTTCGCATGGCATGACCATGCATCGCTGTGGTTCAGCCTCGGCGTGGGACTGCTGGTCATGCAGGTGGGCGCCTATCTCGTGCCGGCGGTCGGCACGCGCGATGCGGCCATCGCGATCGTGCTCGGCTCGTGCCTGGGAGCTGGCCTGCTCGCGTGGACGGCACGCGTCGGATGCCAAAGCGGTCTTGCGAGCGCGGGACTCATGCACGCCACGTTCGGCAGCGCTTTCGCGCGGCTTCCGGTGGTGCTCAACATCGTGCAACTGATCGGCTGGACCACCTTCGAGATCGTGATCATGCGCGAAGGCACGCAGGCCATCGGCAAGCAGGCCTTCGGCGGCTGGCTCGGCGGATCCACTGGCATGCTGGTGACCACGCTGCTGTGGGGCGCGGTGCTGCTGGCCCTCCTCGCCGGGTCGATGGTCAAGCTGGTGCGCCGTTTCGTGAGCCGATTCGGACTGCCGCTGGTGGTGCTGTCGCTGCTGTGGCTGAGCTGGCAATTCGCTGCGCAACTTCACGCCAAAGGCCTCGATGCGTTCTGGTCGCGACCGGGCGACGGCAGCATGGGCATGTTCAGCGCGCTCGACCTGGTCATCGCAATGCCGGTGTCGTGGTTGCCGCTCGTGGCCGACTATGCGCGCCACGGACGGCGCACGGCGAGCGGCCTCGGCTCCGCGTTCACGGGCACCTGGCTCGGCTATCTGCTGGCCAACATTTGGTGCTACGCGCTGGGCGTGATGGTGGTGAGCGTGGCGGAGCCCGGCACCAATCTGGTCGCTGCGCTGCTGCTCGCGCAAGGCGGCCTGGTGGCGCTGGGACTGATCCTCATCGACGAACTCGACAACGCGTACGGCGACGTGTATTCCGGCTCGGTGTCCACGCACAGCCTGATGCCGCGCTGGAGCGTGCGCCGCTGGGGCCTGCTGCTCGCGCTGGTCTGCATCGCCTTTGCGCTGGTGCTGCCGATGCATTCGCTCGAACCCTTCCTGCTGCTGCTGAGCTCGGTGTTCGTGCCGCTCTACGGCGTGATCCTCGGCCGCCTGGGCGGCGGGGCTGTTCGCGCGGAGCCAGGCAGTCGCAGAGTCGATTGGACGGCGGCGCTGATCTGGATTGCCGGCATCGCCGTCTATCACGCGTGCGCCAGGTGGATGCCTCAGTGGGGATCGGCGATTCCCGCGCTCGCGCTCACCTTCGCCGCGGCATGGATCACGCGGCCGGCAGCGGCAGGCGGACCATCGGCACTGGCGCAAAGCCGTGGTTGAGCGGGCCGTGGCCGGCGCCGATCTTCACGCGGGCGCCCGCCTCCATCGCGGCGACGACGAAGGCGCGCGCGCGAGCGACGGCCGCCGGCAACTCGCAGCCGAGTGCCAGATGCGCCGCAATGGCCGAAGACAGCGTGCAGCCGGTGCCATGCAGATTGCGGCTCGCGATCCGTTCCGAGGCCAGGCGAATCCTTTCGCCGTCGCGCACGGCGAGAAGATCGACCACTTCGTCGCCCGGCAGATGGCCGCCCTTGAGCAGCACGGCGCGCGCGCCAAGCGCCAGCAGTTCGTCGGCGGCGCCGTCGAGGGCGCCAGCGCTTTCGATCGGGTGTCCGACCAGCAGCGCCGCTTCATCCAGATTGGGCGTGATCACCAGCGCACGCGGGAAGAGTTCGCGCACCATCACCTGCACGGTGTCGGCGGCGATCAGCCGGTCTCCGCTGGTGGCGACCATGACGGGGTCGAGCACCACCTTGTCCAGCGCATACCGATCGATCGCCCAGGCCACCACCTCGACCACTTCCGGCGCGTGCAGCATGCCGAGCTTGACCGCGTCGACACCGATGTCCTCGATCACCGCCGAGATCTGGTCCCTGAGAAACGCCGCCGGCACGCCGTGAATGCCCGACACGCCGAGCGTGTTCTGCGCCGTGAGCGCAGTAATGGCCGACATGCCGTAGCAACCGAGCGCGGCAAAGGTCTTGAGATCGGCCTGGATGCCGGCGCCGCCGCCGCTGTCCGAACCGGCAATCGTGAGCACGCGGGCGTAGCGGGAAAATGCCTGGGTCATGTTCAAAATGTACCTGCATTGATTCGCCGGACACCATGAGCACGCAGCTTCCCTTTCGTTCCGCCGCAGTTCTCGGAGCCGGCCTGATGGGCCGCCTGATGACGCTCACACTGGCGCGTGCGGGCTGCACCGTCGAGGTGTTCGACGCAGGCGGCCCTGGCGCCGACGGTGCCGCGGCGCGCGTCGCCGCGGCCATGCTCGCACCGCTCGCGGAATCGGCCATCGCGCCATCGATGGTGGTGCGCATGGGACATCACGCGCTTCAGCGTTGGCCCGAGCTGCTCGCGCCGTTGGCGGCGCCGGTCTTCTTTCAGCGCGAGGGCACGCTGGTGCTCTGGCATCGGCAGGACGCCGCCGAAGCCGCGCGGCTGTCGCGCGTGCTCGCGCGCACGGCCGAGCAAGTGCCCGAACTGCCGGCCATGAAGCCGCTCGATGCGCAAGGCATCGCCGCGCTCGAGCCCACCTTGGGCACACGCTTCGCGCACGGACTGCTGCTGCCCGACGAGGGCCAGCTCGACAACCGTCAGTTGCTCGATGCGCTCCTCGCGACGCTGCAGGCCCTGCCGCAGGTGCGCATGCATTGGCAGGCGCCGCGCACGCTTGACGACTTCAAACCCGGGAGCAGCGGCCAGCCCGAGCGCGTCATCGATTGCCGCGGGCTCGGCGCGCGGCCGCAATGGAACACGCTTCGCGGCGTGCGCGGCGAAGTGATCCGCGTGCATGCCCCCGAAGTCACGCTCAGCCGCCCCACGCGGCTGGTGCATCCGCGCTATCCGCTCTACATCGCGCCCAAGCCCGATCACCTCTTCGTCATCGGCGCGACCGAAATCGAATCCGAAGACATGTCGCCGGCCAGCGTGCGATCCACGCTCGAACTGCTCAGCGCCGCCTACTCGGTGCACAGTGGCTTCGCCGAAGCGCGCATCCTCGAAATCGCCACGCAGTGTCGGCCAACGCTGCCGGACAATCTCCCCGCCTTCCACCAACCGCGCGATGGCGTGCTGCAGATCAATGGCCTGTACCGCCACGGCTTCATGATCGCGCCGGCGCTGCTCGACATCGCCATGGAACTGCTTGCCGCGGGCCATTCGAGCCTCGCCGAACATTTCGGGCTCGCGCCGCAGTTGAACACCGATTCACCATGAACGTCCTCATCAACGACCAGCCGAAAACGCTGCCGCCCGATGCGACGCTCGCCGACGCGCTCGAACTCGTCGGCGCGACGCCGCCTTTCGCCGCCGCGGTCAATCGCGAATTCGTGCCGCGCGCGGGCTACGCGTCGCGCACCCTGCAACCCGACGATCGCATCGAAGTGATCCGCCCCGTCACCGGAGGCTGAAACGCCATGCCCACTCCTCACACCACGCCCGACGTCAACGTCGCCGACCCGCTGGTCCTCTACGGCCAGACATTCCAGAGCCGGTTGCTGCTCGGCACCGCGCGCTACCCGTCACCCGACGTGCTCGAAGCCGCCGTGCGGCGCGCCCGGCCCGCCATGCTGACTGCGTCGCTGCGCAGGCAAAGCGCCGCGGCCGGCCAGGCCGACAACGGATTCTGGGAACTGCTGCGCCGGCTCGACGTGCCCGTGCTGCCCAACACCGCCGGCTGCCACAGCGTGCAGGAAGTCATCGCCACCGCGCAGATGGCCCGCGAGCTGTTCGACACGCCGTGGATCAAGCTCGAATTGATCGGCGACGACTACACCTTGCAGCCGGACACCCTTCAGCTGGTCGACGCCGCGTCGCAGCTGCTGCGCGACGGCTTTCAGGTGTTGCCCTATTGCACCGAAGACCTCGTGCTGTGCCAGCGCCTGGTCGACGTCGGCTGCCAGGCCGTCATGCCGTGGGCGGCGCCCATCGGCACCGGCCGCGGCCCCGTCAACCCGTACGCGATGCAGGTGCTGCGCGAGCGGCTCGACGTGCCGATGCTCGTCGACGCCGGCCTCGGCCTTCCTTCGCACGCCTGCCAGGTCATGGAGTGGGGTTACGACGGCGTGCTTCTCAACACCGCCGTCGCGCTGGCGCAAGACCCGGTCGCGATGGCCGGCGCTTTCGCCGATGCCGTGCAGGCCGGCCGCGCGGCGCGCAGCGCAGGCGCGATGGCCGCGCAAGAATCCGCGCAGCCCAGCACGCCCGTGTTGGGCACGCCCTTCTGGCACCACGCTCAATCGCAGTGATCGGACGATGACCACCATGACCGACCTCACAGACCCGCGCGCCATCGCGCAAGCCATCTTCTCGGCGCATGCAGATCGTTTCGGACAGACCACCGACGGTCCGTCTGCTGCGCCGAATTCCGGCGACGCGGTGTATGTCGGCGCACGGCAAGCCTGCAGCACGCTCGGCTTCATCGACGTCGACGCCGAGTGCCTCGCCGGAGCGTGGCAGGCGCAAACCCGACGCATCGGCCACTTCGATCCGCGGGCGTGGCCAGACCAACCCGCCGACTTCGGCATGCGCGACTTTCCGCCCACCGCCCGCGCCGACGCATTCCCGACGTGTCCCGAACGACTCGGCCTCTACGCCGTGCTACCCGACGCCGCCTGGGTCGGCCGCATGGCCCGTGCCGGCGTCCCGACCGTGCAACTGCGATTCAAGTCCGATGACGCGCAGGCCATTGCCGCAGAAATCGCAGCGGCCGTCGCTGCCGTGCAAAACACCACTGCCCTGCTCTTCATCAATGACCACTGGCGAACCGCGATCGGTGCCGGCGCCTACGGCATCCACCTCGGCCAGGAAGACCTCGACGCCCTGTCGCCGGACGAGCTGGAGGCTTTGCGCGCATCAGGACTGCGCCTGGGCGTCAGCACCCACGGTTACGCCGAAATGGTCCGCGCCGACGCCGTCAGCCCCAGCTACATCGCGATGGGCGCCGTCTACCCCACCACGCTCAAGCAGATGGCCACTGCGCCACAAGGTGTCGCGCGCCTCGCGGCCTACGCACGCCTGATGCGCGGCTATCCGCAGGTCGGCATCGGCGGCGTCGATGCAGAGCGCCTCCCCGACGTCCTCGCCACCGGCGTCGGCTCCGTCGCCGTCGTGCGCGCCCTCGTCGCCGCGCCCGACCCGGAGGCCGCTGCGGCCCATCTGCTCTCGCTGATGGCCCACCCGAAGGGGCCCGAATCCCACGCTATAATTTGAGGCTTGTTCCTCGATAGCTCAGTTGGTAGAGCGCCGGACTGTTAATCCGTAGGTCCCTGGTTCGAGCCCAGGTCGGGGAGCCAAATGCTTAGTGTTGACGGGGCGTTCCAGACTCATCACTTAGTCCGCCGGTGAAAAAGGCGGAAGTTTTTGTGAAGGGTCCCAAATGGACGCGACGTGCAAGTCCGCCGGTGGAGCGGTGTCTGCGGTTTCCAGCGCAGCACTGACGAATTCCGGCACACCGTCCCCCTCGCCTTATGCGCGAAGTGGGGACGTTTTTGTTACTACGCTCATCGAGCGTTATATGAGCGAATACGCCGGTCGCGATGAGACGCGAGGCCAACGTTTGGCTTGGTGGGCTACGCGCCTGGCTGGCCTGACGCTCAACCAGCTCACCGACGATGAGGTGTTCTTCGCCTTGGAGGAACTGGCGGCCCGGCACGGGCGCTACTGGGCCGGCCTCGACGCCGACGGCCAGCCGATCTACAAGGCGAAGCGCAAGCCGCTGGCACCCGCGACAGTCAACCGCTACGCGGCGGCGCTGGGCGCGGTGCTCAGTTGGGCCATCAGGCGGCGGATCGCGCCCAAGGGCTGGGACAACCCGTGCCGCCGAATCGAGCGTCGGCCTGAAAAGAACGAGATCATCCGTTTTCTGAGCGACGAGGAGAGGACCAACCTTCTTGTGCATTGCCGCCGTTCGAAGTGGGACCGGCTGTATTTGCTGGTGATGCTGGCAATCACGACCGGTGCGCGCCGAGGAGAACTGGAGCAGTTGCGCTGGCGTGACGTGGACTTGGAACAGGCCACCGCCTACGTGCTCAAGACGAAAAACACGGATCGAAAGGTGCTCCCGCTTGTTCCGACCGTGATCGACGAACTGCGCTCGCGTGTGGGCGAACAAGATGCGCTGATTTTCGGCAGCGCTCGCCGTCCGGACGTGCCCTACAACCACGTTCAGGTGTGGCAATCCGCGCTCAAGTCGTCAGGCATCAAGTGCTTTCGGTTTCACGATCTGCGCCACACCTGCGCCAGCTACCTCGCGCAGTCGGGTGCCACGCTTCTCGAGATCGGCGAGGTGCTCGGACATCGCCAACTCTCCGTCACCAAGCGCTATTCACACCTGACGGTTAAGAACAAAGCGCAGTTGATCAACCGGGTGCTTGGCGGCATCCAGTAGTGCAGGTGTAGAGCACTGATGCGGGGGCGCACAACAATCGCCTGCCAGCACGACGGAGAGAAACCAACAGGAGCAAAAGCCCTCCAACAAATTGTTTACTCCAGCTAGATCGGTCACGGTACGGGCGCGCCGCTCAAAATTGCTCGACGTTCTAACCGCCCCAACGAGTGACCTCATGAATAAATTCAGCCCTCCCTGCTTTGATCTTGCTCACTACCAAGGAATGAACCGGTGGGATGAGGGGCAGTGGCTACGGGCGGTCTCGACGAGGCGTTTGCTGGCCTCAGCTGCGGGCGGAATTCCGGGAATGCCCTGCGAGATAGTCGGCGAGAAAATCGCCTCGTCATGGTTTGAAGACCTGTTTCAACGAATCCAGAGCGATCCCGTATCCCCGATACCTTTTGAGTTTGCAGAGACCGGGCGGATGCAGGTGGGACCGAGTCACGGGATTTTCGCGCCGCCCGTGCAAGTCATCACTAACGCCAAAGAACAGAAATCCGGCGACGGTCGCGTATTTTTGTCAGTTGATTTGGCCGCGTCAGATGCCGCAGTGACCGCATCGTTCCAGGCATGGCTGAAGTTCCAACGCACCCAGGCGTCTCGTGTGAAGGAAATCAGCACGGTCGACATGCGCAACTGGTTCGACAGTCTTGCACTGCCTTTCATCGACCTCAAAATCTATTGTGTTGCCACGGGACAGACGATGACCGACGAAATTGCGTCCGAACTTCTATTTGAGAAGCGACCAGACAGAGGAATCGACAGTCTTCGCAAAGTGACCAAAAAACACGCGCGGCGGCTCCTGTCAACTCAACTCTCCCGCAGGCTGAGCGCGCAACTGAGCCTGAAGGGTTAGTTGCGCGCCGGCGCGCGCTTGCTGCGCCTCTTCTTGTCACGCCGCCGCGACGTGGGATCTTATCCGCGCCTGCGCTGAGCTTGCACGCTCGCCAAGCTCGCTTTGTCGCTGCGGACTCGCCTTTCTGGCGGAAGTGGAACGATTTTGCCGCCCAAACCGTTCCGGTACGAAATGCGAGGAAAACTCATGCCTCGATAGTGCACGCGTTCTTTCCTACATTGCATTTTCGGTCACGGAGCTTTCCTGCCGAGGGGTCTGGAAACACCCCGTCTCACTACGCAATGTTCGAAATCAACAAATGACACTTGATGCAAACAACCTGAAATCGCGGTCGGAATATCAAGCCGACCGTTCTGCCATTTTCCCGTCTACGACGAGCCTCGATTGGTTCATCCGGCGCCATCGTGCCCGTCTCGCCAGCGCGGGCGCTCTCGCCGTGATCTGCGGCCGCCTCCTGATCCATCAGGAGATTTTCGACAAGAGCGTGATGGAGATCGGCCGTCGACTCGCTGGTTTGGCAGCAGAAGCCTCACCACCGGAGGCCGGTGAAGTGGAGGTAGCGTGAATCAAGCCAACGCTACTGCTGCATTCCTCCTCGCGATTAAAGCGTGGCGGATCAGATCTCCTAGAGAAGATCAGGAGATTCAGATCTGGGGGTGCGGAGAACGTTGTGGCTACGAGCTGTCGCCCCACAGGTTGGCTCGTTCGGTGACTTCGACACCAGCGTCCGCATCTGCTTGGACGCCAAGGCTGAAGCCGAAGCCGAAGCCGAAGCCGGCACGATGCTCGGTGAGCGCACCTCTCGTGATGCAATCAACCCCGTCGGCGATACCGATGCCATGCGCCAAGACAGGGGTGTCGTTTGATGCAGCATAGCTCTGGCGCAGCGCTTGTCTATGCCATAGAGGCCAGCGGATTGACCTCTCCCCCAACAGTGATCGCCGACGGAAAAATCCACCGCTGGGGACCGAAGAAACGGTACTGGTATGTGCTCTTCGCAGACGGCCTGGAAGCCGGTGCCTTCGGGGACTGGGTCACGGGACTCTCGAATCGCTGGCGCGCCAGGTCCGATGTCAAACTGACGCTCAAGGAGCGCACGGAGTTGAATGACCGCGTGCGCCATGCAACATTCGCGCGTGTAGCCGAAGAACGCGCGCGCCATCGCGCGACCGCAGAACTGGCCGCGATGCGCTGGCTGATGGCCAACGACGATGGCATCTGCGCTCACCCCTATCTGGCATCCAAATGTGTGAGGCCTTTTGGGCTGCGCGTCGACGCCGAGAACAGGCTCCTCATTCGGGTGCACGATGAGAGCGACCTCCTCTGCAATCTGCAAGTGATCCAGCCCGACGGCGTGAAGCGATTCCTTCGGGGCGGCCGCATCAAGGGCTGTTCTCACTGGATCGGTGGGCCGGCGAGCAGCGTGATTGTGTGCGAGGGCTGGGCCACAGGCGCCAGTATTCATGCTGCAATAGGCCGAAGCGTGGTAGTCGCCTTCTACGCGGGCAACCTGGTTCACGTTGCGGTGGCGCTCAGGCGGCGGTACCCGGACATATCCATCACCATCGCGGCCGATGACGACTGGAGGACCCCGGGCAACCCGGGCGTCACCGCCGCTACCCGGGCGGCCACGGCAGCGGGTGGTCTGATGTGCGTGCCTAACTTCTTTGGGCTTCCGCGCGGTGACAAGGACACAGATTTCAACGACCTTCAGCGTCTAGTCAGCCGCTCACGAGAGGCACTCGCATGATGGACTCGCTCGATGTGATCACGGCTGGTATCGAGGCAGCTGAGCCGCCGTCGCGCTGGCCTGAGCCACGTGAGATCAAGGCCGATCTGCCGCCAGCGCCGCCGTTCGAGGCCAAAGTTCTGCTGCCGGAGATCTTAGCCAGCTTCGTCTTGGACGAAGCCGACCGGATGCCCTGCCCCCCGGACTACGTGGCGGCAGCGCTGATGGTGGCCGCTGGATCCGTGATAGGCACGCGATGCGCGCTCAAGCCAAAGCGGCGGGACGACTGGGTGGTGACGCCAAACCTGTTCGGTGCCTGCGTCGGCGACCCCTCGGCCAAAAAAACACCCGCGATCAAGGTGTCGATGCGATTTCTCGATCGACTCGAAGCACAAGAGGCCAAACAACTCGCGGCTGCCACTAAGGTCCACGCGGCCGAAATGATCGCTTTCGAGGCCCGCCAAGCCGTTCTTCGCACCAAGATGAAGTCGGCAGTCCATGCGAGTAACAACCAGCAGATGCGCGACACGGTCACGGACATCCAAAATCTTGAGCCGCCGGAGGAGCCCCAACCCCGGCGCTTCAAATCGAACGACGCAACCACTGAAAAACTGGGCGACCTGCTAGTGCACAACACAGCCGGCCTGCTGGTATTTCGCGACGAACTGATGGGGTTGCTCTCGAGCTGGGAGAAAGAAAGCCGCGAAGGCGATCGCGCTTTCTACCTCGAAGGCTGGAACGGCACCAGCAGCTTCAACATCGATCGCATCGGTCGTGGCAGTCTGCGCATCAAAACTCTCTGTCTGTCTGTGTTCGGCGGCATTCAGCCGGACTTACTGGCGCAGTACTTGAGTGGCATTGCGACTTCCTTGGACAACGACGGCCGCATCCAGCGCTTCCAAGTAATGGTCTTTCCCGAAGCAGTGCCTTGGGAATGGCGCGACCGCGTGCCCACAAGGGGATCACGCGAGGCGATGCGGGCGATGTTTGACCGCCTCGCAGCGTTCGATCCCTTGCAAGACGGCGCTGAACCAGCGGATGACTTCGTGAAGTTAGCGCATTTCCAGTTTGACGACGAAGCACAGGAGCTCTTTATCGAGTGGTGCGGCGAACTTCACCGGGAACGGATCGCGAACGAGACTAACCCTTTGATGAAGCAGCATCTGGGCAAGTTCGAAAAGCTGTTCTGCGCGATGTCGCTGATCCTCCACCTGGCGGAAGGACGGCTCGGACCTGTCAATGTTGCAAGCGCAATGCGTGCCGCCGCTTGGTGCCAGTACCTGGAGGGGCATGCACGCCGCATCTACGCCCTCGTAGAAACTGCAAAGATCTCAACGGCGCGCACGCTTGGTCGAAGGCTGCGCGAAGGCAAGCTACAGGATGGATTTACAGCACGCGATGTCGTGCGAAAGGGCTGGACCGGCATCGCGTCCACATTGCAGGCGGAGGCTGCGCTGGCGGTGCTTGAAGACTTCGGTTGGGTTTCCGCGCTGGACGAGGAGGAACAACCGGGCCGTCCGACGACGCGCTACGTCATCAACCCGTCGATCCGAAAGGTTGCAACGTGATTGATTGGACAGCCAGAGCGCGAGCCTCGGTCCCCGAATCAAGTAGCCAGCCTGCCGACAAAACCGACAAAACCCCGCCGAGGCCGGCGCCGACAGTCGCTGCTGCGGGCTCATCGACGTCATCCATGCCGGTTTCGTCGGTTTCGTCGGTTGCGCTCACGGCATTTCCTAAATACACGCCAAACGGCGCGAACGATCCAGACTGCACACTGCACTGGTTACGCGAGTTCATCGGTGATGACATCGTTCCCGTTGACGTGGTGTTGGGGGCAGCACGGTCGCGCGGGCGCAGCCTCTTCCTGGTTGAACGACTCGCCATGGACTGGCTGGTCGAGCAGCGCAGCATGAGAAAGAGGTATTGGAAGCTTCTTCGCCGTGGCCCCGCCGGCACGCTACGAGTGCCTCAAGCGCCAGACCTGGACGAACTCTGTACTTGCCGAGCGCAGGCCGATAGCAACGAAGGCCTACCTCTGCCGAACGCGACGCGACCTGCTTCGCATGAGAACCTGCTGGCCGGTGACTCAAGCGTCTTCGCGCATGCAAATTCTTCCTTACACATGGATGAAAGATCTGAAGATGGCCCGACGAACTGGCATTGATTGGCAGCGAATCGAGCGCGAGTACCGCCTCGGCACGTTGACCATTCAGGAGATCGCAGCTAACAACGGCGTCGCATACTCGGGGGTGCGACGGAAGGCAAAACTCGAGGGCTGGACGAGGGACCTCGCACATACTGTCATGATTGCGACAAAGCGCGCGCTGATCGAAGACGCCAAGAGCCGAGCCGAGCAACTCGGCGCGGATGTTGGCGCTGAGCTTGGCGGTAAATCGGCGCACGCCATGGAGGTCGCACTGAAGATGCAGGTCGCCGAAAACGTGGTGACAGTTCGCAGGCATCTCGAGAAGGCGGCCGCTAGCCAGACACTGGTCGACCTGATGAAGCACGAGCTCTTCATTCAGACCGCTGACCTCGATGCGCACATCAAGCTGGCAGAACTCCTCGACGACTCTGGCCCAGACGAACGCGGCAGCTGGAAGCATGACAAGCTGAACGAGATTTACCGAAGGGCAATCTCACTATCGAATCGCGCCGATACGTTGAAGAAACTGGTGGAGACCGAGTCGAAGATCAAAGACACCCAGCGTCAGGCACTGCGCCTCGACGCGGAGGCGGGGAACGAACGACCGCCTATCGAAACTGTGATCGACAATGTAAAGCGCAAGCTTGAGCTAATGCGGGTTTCGGGGCCGGCGTTCACGGGTAACACGATCACTAGTGAATGACACATCTGTTCTCGAGGCAGTCGCCGGATTTCGCTGCCCCACTACAAACCAACAGCGCATGCCGCTGATCGAGGCCTTCTGGCAGACGAGTGATCCGGACCATAGGTTTGCTCCGCACGCCGAATCGTTCTTGGAGTCTGCTGAACGTGGCGGTCGCCTTCTCGGTAAAGCCATGCTTCTTGTCGAGCGCCTCTAGGCGACTGGCGGTGCTCCCTATTGCGTCGCCGGTCAGCTCGGATGCTTCGCCGGCAGCGTCATGTAGTGCTGTGAATGCTCTGACGGCGCGTGAAAGCCGGATGGGGCGGCCTAGGCGGTTTTGCATCGTGTGTCGTAAGCCGTGAGGTGCAGGTAGTATGCGAGGCTCTTAGGTCGGCGCCAAGACGCGTCGGTTACGGGGTCCTCTTTACAGATGATTGAGAATCGCCCAACGGGCAATCCGTCACGGGCTGGCGAGTTGCGCTCCTCGCCAGTAAGTTCCTGATCTCGATGTGGGATTCCCCCGCCCGCCAACGCTGAAACGGGGAAGGCGCCGAAGGACTATTACTCCGCCGGCCCGGTCGACGAGCAACTACGCCAACACCCTCGGCACATCCGCCCACCGCCTGCTGTATCTGGCGTCTTAAGCGACTGCTTCATGCGCCAGCCACGCCGACCGTCCGACTGCCCTCTGCTCGCGAGCGCTACCGCACCGCGCCCAAAGCGATCGTTGAGCCGATCCACGGTAGCCATCAGCGAGCCGCGGTCAGTCGCCTCGTCGTCGTGCGCAAGCTCGCCCCGCTGCACCGAGCCCGCTTGCAGGTCGAGCAGCATCACACCAGCTCTCAAGTAGTTGAAACCCGGCTTGAAGGCCGCCTTCACAGCCGCCACCGGCGCCTGCGCGATTAGCGCCGTGACGGCAGTCGGTCGCCGCAGCGGCACCGTGATCTAGCGCGAGTATTGCTTGTCCTGCCGCTGGAACGGACTCGTTTGGATGAAGGCCAGCACCTGCGCCGTGTGGCTCCCCTGCGCCCGCAGCTTGTCCGCCGCACGAATTGCGAACTGGCTGACGGCCTCGACAAGCTCCTTAGCTATGTCACTGGTAGCCCGAAGCTGCGAGTGCCATCAAGCTTCGAAACTTGGCTTTCCGGTCCTCGATTGAGATCGTTAGCCGACGCTCACCGGCGGCAAAAAGCCCGCGAGCAGCCAAGTATTCCCTCGGAACGGCACCTACAAGGGCCGCCGGCTCAAAAGTTCTGAACTACCCTACACACATTCGTTCACAACTGGCCACAGCGATGACTCCTGGGCCCGATCCATCAATGGAATTAGCCGCGCCAACAAGGCGGAAAACTGCGAAACGTAACTCACAGGAGGGCTTCATGACTCTGCAGACCGAAGGCACTGAACAGTTGGAGCAATCGCTGATCGACATCGCTGTCGAGAGCTGGCGCTTCTCGCGTCTGTTCGGCAAGGTGGTCAGCAAGCTCGACGCGGGCGAGTCAGGCCGCTACATCAACCAGCTTCGCTACTTCCAGAAGAAGGTCGAGGAGAACCTGGACTCGAACGGCCTGAAGCTGGTCAACGCCGAGGGGCAGCCCTATGACGCGGGGATGGCGGCATCCGCCTTGAACCTGGGCGACTTCGGCCCTGATGACGTGCTGCTCGTCGATCAGATGCTGGAGCCGATCATCATGGGGCCGAATGGTCTGCGCAAACAAGGCACTGTAATGCTCAGGAAGGTGGAAGCATGAAATACGTCGGCATCGACCTCGGCACGACCAATAGCGCCATCTGCTCGTTCGACGGGGAGAGGATTCACCTCTACAAGAGTCCAGAACAGCACGACGTCACTCCATCCGCGATCTTCATCGACCGGCGCGGAAACAAGTATGTCGGCTCGCGCGCCTACAACAATGCAGCGAAGAACCCCGACAACGCTGCGGTGCTATTCAAGCGGCTCATGGGCACGAGCACGCCCGTGAAGCTGCCTGCGGTCAACCTCATGATGACGCCGGAGGACTGTTCCGCCGAAGTCTTGCGCTCGCTCTTCGGCTACTTGCCGGAGGAAATTCGCGGCGATGGCGATACCGGCACGGTCATCACGGTTCCGGCCGCATTCAACCAGATGCAGAAGGACTCGACGATGGCCGCCGCCGAAGCGGCTGGCCTCGGACGTGTCGCGTTAATGCAAGAGCCAGTGGCCGCCGTGATGAGCGTCATGCGCCAGCGCAAGAACGATGGCGTCTTCGTTGTCTATGACCTGGGCGGCGGCACGCTCGACATCGCCATCGCCGAAAGCATCGCGGGCCGGGTGAACCTGCTCGCCCACGGCGGCATTGCCATGTGCGGCGGACGTGACTTCGACCGCATCCTGTTCGACAACATCGTCAAGCCGTGGCTGATGGAGAACTTCGATCTGCCGGACGACTTGGCCGCGAATCCGCAGTTCAAGTCGCTGCTGAGGATGGCAACGTGGGCGGCGGAGAAGGCCAAGATCGAGTTGTCGCAGAAGGAAGAAACAGTCGTCAGCCTTCCCGAAACCGAGTTGGGCGTCCGAGATCAGGCCGGTGAGGAGATCTACATCGACATAACCATTGATCGCAAACGCTACGACGAGCTGATCGCGCCCAAGGTGGAAGAGTCCATCCAGTCCGCCCGCGAGACACTCGAAAAGGCCGGGTTGAGCCCGCACGACGTAGAGCGCGTCGTGTTCGTGGGCGGCCCCACGCACTACAAGCCGCTGCGCGACAAGGTCGCCTTTGAGCTTGGCGTCGCGCCGTCCACCGACGTGAACCCGATGACGGCGGTTGCCGAGGGTGCGGCAGTGTTTGCCGAATCCATCGACTGGGCATCGCAAAGCCGTGGCCGCAAGAGCGCCCGTGGTGCGATCAGCGCCGGTGGCGCGCTCGACCTTTCGTTCAACTACATCGCGCGCACGCCGGAACCGAGAGCCAAGTTCGTCGCCAAACTCGGCGGGCGCGCGCCTGCTGGCATCGAGTTCCAGATCGACAGTCTGGACACCGGTTGGTCATCGGGCCGCGTTGCGCTGAAGGATGGCGCAAGCGTCGAACTCAGCCTGACCAAACCCGGCGACAACACCTTCAAGGTGTTCGTGTTCGACTCGAATGGCGCGCCCGTGGGTTTGCACGAGGACAAGATTGTCATCGCGCGCACCGCCGCCAGCATCGACGCGATTCCCGCGTCTCACTCCATCGGCGTCGAAGCCCGCGACAAGGTTGGCGGGCGCTTGGTGCTGGACCACCTCATTCGCGAAGGCGACCAATTGCCCAAGAAGGGCAAGAAGTCCTTCAAAGCGGGCGAGTCGCTCAGGGCCGGAAGCGCCGGGTCGATCAAGTTCAAGCTGTGGGAAGGCGAAATCTCCGACCCCATCAACGACAACCGCTTCATCGGCATGTTCGAGATCAAGGGCACGGACTTCGACGAAGGCGTCATCGCTGCAGGCGCGGAGATGGTCTGCGAGTTCGAAGTACTCGACTCCGGCAACATCCAATTGGAAGTTTCGGTCCCGTCGATCAGCGGTTCATTCAAGAGCGGGCGCAACTACTACTCCAGCCAGGAAGGCAAGATCGACTACTCCAATCAGGCCAAGAATATTCAGGAGCAATCGGAACACACGCTGGAGCGTCTCGAAGAGATAGCATCCAAAGTGGATGACCCCCGTCTGGAACACGCCCGCGAGAAACTGGAGCAGGCCAGCGCTATTGAGTCGGGCGAGGCCGACCCGGAAACGGCGAAGCAGGCAATGGACAACGTGCAGGAAGCCAAGCGCCTGATGGCGCTGACACGCAAGGAGCACCTGAAGGACATTCGTCAGCTTGAGCTGGACAGAGCAGTCGATTTCTTCGAAAACACTGTGCGCCAGCACGCCCGCCCCACGGAGGCGTCGTCGTTCGACAACTTGGTCAAGACAGCTCAGCGCGCGCTCGAAAACAACAGCAGCGACTTCGAGTCGCACTTGGACGATCTGCGCGGCCGCAACTTCATGATCTTGTGGCGCCAGGACTGGTTCGTGATCGATCACTTCAAACGCCTGGCTCAAGCGAGCTACCTTTTCTCTGACGCCAGAGAACATGCACAGCTAGTGGCGTTCGGAACCGAAGCCATCAAGGCCAACGACATCGACAAGTTGCGCGCAGTGGTTGGCCAACTCATCTCGATTCAGGTGGGCTCTGCGGGTGACGACGACATGATGGCCGGTTCCAATATCGTTCGGAGTTGATCTCATGGCCCTCGACGCATGGCTCCCCATTGGATTCAAGCTGCCAGACGGCGCGAAGGTTCGCGCCGCGCTGTACGAGGGCGTGGATTGGCAGATCTACGAAACAATGGGCGGTGGTCGTGCGCTGATTGCACAAGACACGCTCGCGCAGCATTGGCTGGATGCGGGTCTGATTGAAGATGGAACGCTAAACACCGCACAGTTCGGCGGCCACCAGTTCCGGTCGATCTCATGCGGGCCGAGCCAGACGCTTTGCCCTGTCAGCGAGGGGAAGTCTCCCGACAATAAATCCGAAGCGCTTTCCTTCGCCTTGGCGTTGAAGGCAACGCGCGACATCGACGCGGATTCCCCACTGCAAGATGCCCTATATGTCGAGAAGATCACCCGCTTGCTGCCCACCTACAGCATCAGCTCCAGAACTGGCGACGACGTTGTGCTCGGCTACTGGCTGACGGGCGGCACGAACATCCCGGCCTCATCCTTTCGTCGGCTGCGTCAGTCCATGAGCTGGCTCGGTGGGGGCCATTTGAAGGATGTTGTGCAAGCGGCGGGCTTCGAAGTCGCAGAAGTCCTCCCGTTGGCGCGCAAGCCTGCGTCTCCTGCCGAAACAACGGAAGCTGCCCCCGCTGAGAAAGTGGAGCAAACCAAACGCGCCGAGGCGGAACCCAGCAAAGTTTTCGAACTCGCCGGGCGCCCTGAACTGGCGGCCTTCTTCAACGAGCACATCATCGACATCATCCTGCACCGCGACCGCTACAAGGCGCTCGGCATCGAGTTCCCGTCGGCGGTGATCCTGCACGGCCCTCCGGGTTGCGGCAAAACCTTCGCGGTCGACCGGCTGTTGGACTTCCTCGGCTGGCCAAGCTTCCAGATCGACGCCTCCAGCGTCGCCAGCCCCTACATCCACGAGACCAGTAAGAAGGTTGCGCAGGTGTTCGACAAGGCGATGGAAAGCGCGCCGTCCGTCCTCGTGATCGACGAGATGGAAGCCTTCCTTGCCGACCGCGAGGTGGGTTCGGGTCATCACCGCGTCGAGGAAGTGGCCGAGTTCCTGCGCCGCATCCCCGAGGCGGTGAAGAGCGACGTGCTGATCATCGCCATGACCAACCGGATCGACATGATCGACCCGGCCATCCAGCGCCGAGGGCGTTTCGATCACGTCATCAAGGTGGATTTCGCCAGCGAGCTTGAAGTGCAGTCCCTGCTGGACAAGCTGCTCTCCTCCTTGCCGAAGGAATCGGACGTGGATGCCAAGGCGCTCGCGAAGGAGCTGGCTGGCAGGCCCTTGTCCGATGTTTCTTTTGTGGTGCGAGAAGGCGCGAGGCTGGCGGCGCGATCCGGCAAGGAAAAGCTGGATCAGTCCAGCCTGTTGTCCGCCCTACGTGCATCACCGGTGCGGGAGCGCGAGGGTGGCGAAACCAAACGGCGCATCGGATTCGTTTAAGGAGAGGTGGTAGTGACGGGCGGAGAACAAGAACAGAAGAAGGGAGAAGGCAAAGGCTTCGCAGGCCTTTCCTCGCTCGTGTCCGACGTGGACACGACGCCGCCACCTGCCGCCAAAGTAGAACCTGCTGCCGCTGCGCCGGGTGCCGGACGTCCGGCCCCGCAGCCCGGACAGCCGCAGCCGAGCCAACGCCAAACGTATCAAGAGCCTGCGCAGCCGCCGTCCTCAGGCTCGTCCGGCGGCAAGTGGATGTTGGGCTTTGCCGCCGTCATCGGTGTGCTCTGGCTGATCGGCCAGTCGGACAAGAACACGACTTCTCCAGCTCAAGCCTACTCGCCTCCCGCGCAGACTGCGACGCCAAGTTACTCGCCGCCGCCCGCTGAACCGCTAGCGCCATCTCGCCCCCAGGAATCGATGCCACCTGTTGGGCAAAACCAGGTGCTTTCAACGGCGCAGATTCGCTATTGCTTGGCCGAAGAAATTCGTATGGATGGCGCGAAGTCGGCCATCAACAACTACATCGAGTCCGACGTGGATCGCTTCAACGCGATGGTAGCCGACTACAACAGTCGCTGCGGGAACTTCCGCTATCGCAGTGGCATGCTGGAAAATGCGCGGCGTGAGATCGAGCCGTATCGTAGCCAGTTTCAGTCCGAAGGCCGGAGCAGGTTCGTTCGTAGTCCATCCACTGGCTCGCTGTCGGCCCCTGCGCCGTCGCGGCCTGCTCCGGATGCGACCGTGCAAGCGATCCAACGCAAACTCAACGAACTCGGTTACGAAGCTGGCACTGCCGATGGTTTGATGGGGCGAGGTACACGTTCAGCAATATTGGCCTTTCAGCGTGATAACGGCTTGGTGGCTGATGGCAATGCCAGGGCCGCACTGCTTCAACTCCTGACAGTGACCCGTCAAGTTGAGAGGCAAGGAGCGCAAGTACCTGCACCTTCGGTCACGGTTGCGCCGCCTACGTACACACCTCCCGCCCGTGCTTCGTCGCGTCAGGAATCCACGAATCCGACCAGCGGCGGCATTCCCCAACACGCTCATCTGAACTACCTCGGCAACGGATGGGAGTGCAATCGCGGTTACTACAGATCGGGCAATGAGTGCCAGCCTGTCCAGATGCCACGGTATGCAACGCTCGATGTCTACGGCTCGGGCTGGGTATGCCAGAGTGGGTATTTCAAGTCGGGCAATGAGTGCCAGCCTGTCCAAATGCCCCAGAACGCAACACTCGATGTCTATGGATCGGGCTGGGTATGTCAGCGCGGTTACTACAGATCCGCAAACGAGTGTTTACCCGTCCAGATGCCACGGTACGCAACGCTCGACGTCTATGGATCGGGCTGGGTTTGCCAACGTGGCTACTACAAGTCCGCCAACGAGTGTCTGCCCGTCCAAATGCCACCGAACGCAACGCTAGATGTCTATGGATCAGGCTGGGTTTGCCAGCGCGGTTTCTACAAATCGGTCAATCAGTGCCTACCCGTTCAGATACCCCAGAACGCAACATTAGACGTCTACGGGGCGGGTTGGGCGTGCATTCAAGGATATGCCCGGGTCGGGGATAGCTGTGCAGCCAATTGAGCTGTTCGAACTCTGGAGATTGAAATGGGATTGTTAGATTTTTTCGGAAAGAAGAAGAAAGAAGACCAGGAAGCTGCCGAACTGATGAAGGCACTCATTCAGTATCAGGTGGAATCCAGAAAGGATGGCGTCGATACCGACGACATCCCAAAAGGCTACGGTCCATACGGGCTTTGCAAAACGAATCCCGTTCCGACTCGCGGCATTCCCGGCTCCAACGAATACCTTTCTCGGCTTCGCACGAAAGATGGGCGCTCCATTGAAAGTTCGCGCATTGGTTCCACGAGTGCGGAAGACGTTACCAGTGGAGCAATCGACATGTACTGCATCACCAGCGGAGACGTGAGTTTTGGCACGGTTTACTTGTGTCCCTATCACAAGAGGAACTCAGGGAAGGCTCCTGAAGGTTTTCGCTTGCTATAAGGCGTGATCATTTGAATCGTATGGCAAGGGCTTGAGGCGCAGCGAAATGACCATCGCATATTGCTTTTCATGTGGCGCACAAAAGGCCTCGTCAGTAGTGTCGTGCGGGTCGTGCAGAAAATCGCCCGCAACGGAAGCCGACCTGGTGAAGTCGCTGATCTTGTCAGATGACTTTTCGACACAGGGACAGCTCGCCCACTTCGCCAACGAGGTTCGTTCAAATCACTGCCTCACCGCGCCGGACAGTTTGGTAGCAAAGGCGCGGGAGGCAGCGCGCGCCCCCAAGTATCAACGAGTATTGACGGCCACTCAGCCGCCTAGGGCCGCGCCACAGAGCGCAGCATCGCCAGTCGAGCATTCCCGAGTTGTCTCTGCATCACCACCGATTCTGCGCATACCGGCTCCCCGCCTCACCACAACCGTGCTGCATCAGTCGCCGTTCTCGGTCTTGGGCGTGACGACCCGCGACAACCGCAAGCGCATCGTCGAGTTAGCGGAGGAGAAGTCGTTGGAATTGGATCACGATGTTTGCCAGAAAGCACGTTCCGACCTGACCAACCCGCGCACCCGCTTGGGCGTGGAGATCGCGTGGCTTCCCGGAGTCTCGCCGCGCAAGGCGAGCCAGTTGGTAGAGAACTTGGTTAGCGACCCGATGGCGATACGCAAAGAGTCTGGCCTGCCCGCGCTCGCGCACCTGAATCTGCTGGCGTCGGCGTTCGAAGCCGTGGATGGAACGCACGATGCAGACGACTTGACTGGGTTCATTATGGAGGCCGCCTACCTCGCCGAAGAGCTAACGCCGGAGGAGGTGCTGCGCGACATCAACGAGGATCGCGCCGTATCCGGCTTTCCGGAAGTGCGTGCGCTCGATCAGATCGAATCTGAGCTGACCGAGCGCAAGCGGTTCTACCGTGGTGCCATCAAGGATGCGCTCGACAGGCTGCCGCCGATGACGCTCATCCAAGTAATGACCGAAACCGTGGATGGCGTGACATCCGGCGGCGAGAATCATGCGCCGGGACTGATCGATGACCTCGTCGACAGCTATGAGGTAGAGACTCAGAGCATCCTGCAAAAGGAGGCCGAGAACGTCTACAAGCTCATCAAGGCGGCAAGAGACCATACGGTCTCCGGCGAAACTGCCATCAAGCCCTATGTGGATAAACTTGATGCGGTGGCGCGCAACTGGGACAAGATCGCCCAGCCGATTCAACTAAGTACGAAAGCACGCGGTATAGACCACGAAGCGAGCCGTAACTTAGCCTACGAGATTCGTAGCCTTGCCATCGACCTGTTCAACAAGCACGACATGCTTGTCCAGTCGCAGCGCTTGACCAAACTGATTCAGGAGATCTTTTCTGAAGTGCCGGAAATTGCGGCTCGCGCCGAGCAGGACGCGGACGCACTCGCGGACATTCTCCAACAACGCAAGCGGGCCGCTTCGCGCGAAGTCGAATGGGCGCGCGAAATCAGTTACCACGCCGAGATTGGGGTGATGTTCAAGGATCCCTTGAGCATTTCCCCAGATGGCGTTTCGTGGAAGGGCCAGAACTTTCCGCTCGACTCGATCACGCGCGTTCGCTGGGGAGGCACTAGTCATTCTATCAATGGCATCCCTACGGGGACGACCTACACGATTGCGTTTGGCAACCGGAATTCTGAAGCGCTTGTGGAACTAAAGAAGAAGGACGTGTACAACACGTTCACTGAGAAGCTCTGGCGCGCAGTCTGCGTTCGCTTGCTCACTGAAATGCTCGAAGCCTTGAGGGATGGGCGCGACCTGCACTTCGGCGATGCACTGCTGCACGACGATGGCATCACGCTCGTGCGGCGCAAGTTCCTCGGTTCAAACGAAAATGTGCGCTGCTCGTGGGGCCAAGTCCATGTTTGGAGCGCCGATGGTTCATTCTGCATCGGAGACAGGGAGGACAAGAAGGTCAACGCCGCTATTTCCTATATTCACGGGGCGAACACCCATGTTCTCGAACAAGCCATTCGCATGGGCTTCAAGAAGCCGGGAATGCGCCGTTTGAGCGAAATACTAAATTGATCTTCTGGTTTCAAAGCCGAGCAATTCGCATCGGGGCATCTCATCGAGCAGCTAAGACCTTGCTGGCAGCAACATCGTCGCGGCGTTGATGCACTTTCAGGCAGCGCCTGCTCTGGCCGACAAACACAAGGTGAGCCGTTATCGAGCATCGATTGCAACGAGTGGCGCTAAGCGACGGATGCGCGCTGCTCGTCGTCACGCAGACCCTGAGAAAGGATGTTTTGTGCTCGCGGCCGTCGCGAAGAGCATTGCGGCAGTGCCGCCGCTCAAGCGCTGGCTCGCCTGGACGGCCGCGTGGGCATCCTGGTTAGGACATCGTTGAGGTATACGACGGCGCGGCCAAGCGCCAACGCAACCGCTATATAGAACATCAAGAGGAAACCTGTGACTGATAACGTTGAGAGCCCATCAAGTCTTCAGACCCTGTCGTCGGAAGTCTTGGCTGGCGAAGCGGCAAGCCCCAATGCGATTGGCTGGTATCGTGCAACTGAGGACTTCTTGCAGTTCGTCCAGGGCAACATTCCGGGCAGGTTGGACGATACCGAATTCCTTGACCGGCTATTCAATGACGAATCCATCTCGTCAACGGGTCAAGGACGCATCAAGCTGCATCCGGCGCTCAGTGATGCCGCATTCCGGGCCTGGTTTGCCGAGCAGGTCCGCAATCCACTTCCGGCGGAGATGGACGAAGCGACGGTCGCGTTGCGAGAGTTTCATGACGAGCTTGCTTCCAGGCTGCGAGCGTTGTGTGGAAAAACCCCATGGCTCAAGCTCCGGCGAGCGCTTTGCGCGTTGTATCCGTCCAAGTTCACGTCCATAGTGAACAACGAAAGCGCCCTCTTCGACCTCTACAGCAAGATCACGGGTGCGCATGCTAGCCATTTCGTTCCCGCCAGCATTGCGATTCGCGGCGCCGTCGATGCCGTGCTGCCTAGCTATCACGCGAAGGACCTCTACGAGGTCGCTCGCCGGATCAACCTGCCATGGATGCTGCTGCAACACGCGATCAAAGAGACAGAGAGGTCAGCGCAGCCAGTCGCTGCCGAGGCGCTCCCGCAGCAGACAACCAGCACCCAGGTCTTGGTGCCAATTCAAGCCACATTGCGCCGAAAGGGGCTGACCGGGATGGGCGGAGGATTCGCGGCGCTCCTGGACATCGTCGATGACCTCAAAGATGGATTGAGCCGGATTGAGCTTGAAGCGCGAGTCCGCGAGGCCAATCCCCGGCTGGGGGACCTCGCAGTCGGTACTACCATCAACGTCATTGCTCGCGAGTTCGATCTTTGCGCACGCGAGGGCGACGTTTACCGACTAAGCGGCAGGGGCTCGGCGCTGCGCGAGTCCCGAGATCCTGACGTCCTTGCAGACCACCTACTTACCAAGGTGCTGGGCTTCGACAATGTTCTGAAGCTGCTTGAAGAAGGAGCGCAGGACAGCCAAGCATTGATCAGCTTTCTGAAAGAGGTCAACCCAGGCTGGACTTCCAATTTTGCGCCAACTTCCCAACTCGGATGGCTGCGAGAGCTTGGCTTGGTGAACTACGAGAGCCGCCAGTATTCGCTCACCGACCGAGGTCATAGGTGGGCCGAGATGGTGACGTGGGTTCCGGCAAAGCTGCCACCGGTAGCCGGCACTGGCCCCATAGAGGACTTTCCTGAGCAGACTCCTGAAGCACTGAGCTTGCCAAGCTTTGCAGATGTGGCAGATCGACTGATGCGCGCGATCGAAGGCCAGTACGCCTTCGACCCGAAGTTGATCGTCCAGCTTCACACCGGTCTTTGGTTCCACCCGACGCGGCACTTCGTCGTCTTGACCGGCATCTCTGGATCCGGCAAAACCCAGCTCGCTTTGCAATATGCACGGGCGCTCACGCACTCCGAAGGGTTGGACTCACCCTTCGTCGAAGTGATTCCGGTGCAGCCAGGTTGGCACGACCCGAGCCCGATGCTCGGGTACGTCAATCCATTGCAGGATGCCTCGTACCGGAGCGCCCCGTTCCTAGAACTCGTACTCCGCGCCGCCGCCGACCCTGGTCGCGCCTATGTTGCGATCCTCGATGAGATGAACCTCTCGCATCCGGAGCAATACTTCGCACCGGTGTTATCTGCGATGGAATCCCGCGTTGCCTTGAAACTGCATCAGATGGATTCATCAGTGCCTGTTCCGCCAATGGTCCCCTATCCTTCCAATCTGGCGATCATCGGAACGTTGAACATGGACGAGACCACCCACGGCCTCTCCGACAAAGTCCTGGATCGCGCTTTCACATTGGAGTTCTGGAATATCGATGTCGACGCCCACCCTGCGTGGGCAAACGTGCCGATGCCGCAAGAGCTGAAGATCAAGGCCCGAGCAGTGCTGAACGGGCTTGAGGTGGCACTAAGCCCGTGCCGTCTGCATTTCGGGATGCGGACTGTGGACGACGTGCTGGGCTATTTGAGTTTTCAGGCGCACCCGTCCGATGCTGCGTCGAGCGCGCTGGATGACGTGGTCTACGCGAAGGTATTGCCCAAGCTCCGTGGGGAGGCCACACCCCGGTTTCAGGAAGCACTCAAAGCAGTGCTCGACGTACTTGAAACCCACGGGCTTGCCAGGTGCACCGAGAAGGTGAAGGCCATGCGAGAGGACCTGAAGTCCGGATCGGCGCGATTCTGGCGCTAGGCCCAATGCTTCGCATACGTCACGCGCTTGCGTCAAATTCATCCGCTTGGACGCAGGTGGAGGTTGGGTCGATCGCATCCGATCTCCACGAAGATTCAGACTACACAATCGAGTTGACAGCTCAATCGAACGCACGCCTGTTTATTGACGACGTTGAGTTTGCTTTCTCTCATGACGGGCTGTGCAGATGGAGACCATCCTTCTACGCCGGTCGTGTCAGCGTACACGCGGTTTACAACGGCTTGGGACAGGTATGTTGGTTCGACGTCAGCCCGAGCGCGTCAAAGTCGGGTGACGAGCACTTCGGCGAAATGGTGGAGCGCATTCGCGCCTTCGACCAAGCGTTGCTGAGGGGTCTGTCGTCGGCGACCATGGCGTTCGGGCGGGATGGACAGCATGGACTGTTCGCCAACGACGTATTGTTGACGCGAATCCGATCGCATGGCCCAGCCTTTCTGGAGGCACTCGCCTCTTTGAGCGCATCGCCGCACAGCGCTCTCTCATCAGAACGACGCCCCATGCCTCTTGTACGCATGAAGAGTTTTCATCCCACTACGCTTCAGGATCGCCGGCTTGTTGCGCTCATTGCTGGCATCGGGTCAGCTCGAGAGAAGTTGGACACTATTCAGTTGTACAGTCGCGAATCTCAGCCGACTGTCGACACGCCCGTTAACCGGGCACTCTTGGCGCTGGCGAAGCGATTTCGGGCGACAGTCGCCCAACTTCGAGAGTCCGTTGAGGCCCTGCAACTAGGCGGACCGAAGGAAGATCAGCTCCCACGCGTTGAAAGACGACTTGCGGTTCTCGTGGAGCTGGAAGACGGCGTTTCCAAAATCATCCGTGCTGACCCATTCCGGCGCATAGCACGTGCGGAAACGAGCGCGACTGGACTGGCACAGATTGCGGCGCATCCCCGCTACAGTCGCCCCTATCGATTAGGTGCACACGCAATGATGACCGGCGTGGAGGGAGACGAAGCGCCCGACGACCTGCACGTCAACCATGCATGGGGGATATACGAAACCTGGTGCTATGTCGAGGTGTTGCGCGCTTTGGAGGACGTTCTCGGCATTCACTTGGCTCCCATCAAGTTCCCGGCGGTCACGGCTCAACTGGCATTTGGGGCATTGCTGCACGATGGTCGTTCCGTGGAAGCACTCTTTCAGGCCGAATTTCCCTCCGGTGCTCGTAGGACGGCTGCTGACGGCCTCGCTTGGAGCGTCTCGCGCGAGCGGCGTCCAGATGTTGTTTTAATCTTAAGCGACGGAGCTGGGACGAGCACGCTGATCTTCGACGCGAAATGGCGAAGCGGCAGGCAAAACGTTCTGGATGCGATGCAAAGCGCGCACATCTACCGAGATTCACTGAGGCTAGGTGCTACGCGCATCGCTGGATGCATGCTGCTGTTGCCGGCGGAGACGGAGTGCAACTGGCTGGAGGCGCAGGACTTCTTCCGAGAACATCACGTAGGAGCCATTGCTGATTTCAACGTCGACGGAGGCGGATGCGAAACCATGCGCCACGTACTGCGTGACTGGTCAGCCGCACCTGCAGCCCGCTGATCGACAAGCCAAATAGGAGTCGCCGTTGGCCACGACTGAAACTCATCGATTCGCCGTGCTCATCGACGCAGATAACGCGTCATCGTCCGTCGTGAAGGAGGTACTCGAAGAGGTCGCCAAGTACGGGACGGCCACCGTCAAGCGCGCTTATGGGGACTGGACCACACAGAACCTTGTCGGTTGGAAGGCTCATCTGCATCGACATGCGATCCAACCGATTCAGCAATTTGCGTACACACAAGGCAAGACCTCAACCGATTCGGCGTTCATCATCGATGCCATGGACTTGCTCTATGCGGGACATGTCGATGGATTCTTCAGACGAACAGACGAGTGGACTGCGCGTCAAGACGTCAAGACACCACGACGCCGAGGGGATTTGCCGGCGGAAGGTAAGAAACGCTGGCCTGTCCGTGGTGAAGCCCGTCGTCGCGAAGGATTCCGTGACAGCAGTCGATCGCGGGGTCGTTCAGGGCCTTTTACATTTTTGAATTGTCAAGCTCGCGCACCTCGAGGTAGCTTTCGCCCGAAAGCAGTCGTGAGGTTGCGGGCCCCAGGGTGACCTAGTCGGCGCCGTCGCCTAGCAAGACGCACACCGCATTGGGACCATTGTTCGAAATCGTCATCTTGATCGTCTCGAACATTCCACCTTGCGACTCGAAGTCCTCTTTGCGGCGCAGAACTGCCTCCAGCGGGCGACGCAGCGCGTGAACCGCCTTGCGGGGGAATTTACCGATCTGATCGCGCACCTCCGGGTAGTCCCCGACCACAACCACGCCCCCATCCACCGTCGGCAGTTCGTAGTCCGACCCACCCTGCAACACCTCGGCCCAGGCCCCGTCGGGCGTCGCTATGACCTCGTCGCTGCCGGAGTTCTGGATTGAGAGGTTCATAGTGCGCGACCCTCTTGGACGCCCGGAGCCGGGCCGCTTTTCCTTGGAAGCCTCTGCCGCCAATCGTTTGATCCTGTTGCGATTGCAATTCGTTGAAGTTCGGAATCGTCAGTTTTACTGTTGCCGAGAATTTCTAAACGCTCCTCTAAGTCTTTCTTTCAGACGAGCGCTCTACTCATCGGCGGCACCTTGCCTCCAAGGAACCCACGTATGGCCTGCTTTAGCAAGACAGGGATCTCGCCGCGCTCGGCCATGAGGAACAGCCAGAACCAGCGCTTTCGCTTGTCGTTCATCCGCAGCACCTGCGAGAGTTCGTCCAAGGTCAGGTGATTGTCGTACCAGTTGTCGTACAGCCAGTCGTGCGCCTCGCGCCAGGCGTCGAGCAGGCCGTCTGGGTAATTCGGGTACATGGCAACGTAGTTGGGGACTTTCATTTTCAAATGTCTCGGGGCAAGTTGATCTCGCAGCGTGTTGAGCTGTCATAGCCAACCACTGACCAAGACAGGTTGACACAGCAATGCTGGTTTAGAAGGATGTACAACTCTGGCATGAATGTCAGCCGTTGATGCCGACGGTCGCTCGTCCTTCGGCCTGGTCAAACCAAGCTCCTGGTTAAAACAAAGAGGTGGCGTTTTGCGCGAGTGGCTGCCACATGTAATAGTGATCGCTCAGCCACCTCAGTCTCACCAGAGACACCTGCGTCTTCCTCCCGCGCGAACAATCCGGCGTACTTAGTTGCGCCCTTGTACGCAGCGATGATCACTACACCGAATTCAAGCCCTTTGATGCGGTGCATGGTGGCCACGCGTACGCCGTGCGCGGACGGGTCATCGGGCGCCGACCGCTCCAAACGGAGCGTAGCCACCCCCGCCTTCTTCAGGCCGTCTGCGATAGAATCGACATCGTCGTTCGTGCGCGCGGCGATACACACTTGGCGCGGCTCGATTGAGTCATCGGCAAGTTGCTTCAGGATCGCCTTGATGTGCTTGATGTCGTCTTTTAGGGAAGACGACTCGATCACGTCTGGTCGATCGCCGTGCGTCAGGGAACGATACCCGCGCAGGGTGTCGATGTTGCCGTCCAAATCGTCGATCGCGCAGCCTTCCAGCTGTGCACAGGCCCAGCGGCGGATCTCGTCCGTTGTTCGGTAGTTCACCTTCAGGTTCCGACTGCGCCCACGCACCTCGATCCCCACGCGACTAAGCACGACCTTGTGTCGATAGATGCGCTGGTGCGCGTCGCCGACGATGAACAGGTCATTTGCTGCGACGGGTACTGCCCCACGGATTAGTTCGAACGCCGCAGGACTGATGTCTTGTGCCTCATCAATCACCATGGCGCGAATGCCAAGTTCAGTCGCTTGGTCTGCCAAGAGCCGACGCGCATCGCGAAAGGACTCCTCTGGTTCACGAAGGTTCGCACCGTGCAGCTGCGCGCGGTACTCGGCGAACACCGGCCAGATCGCTTTCCTGGTGGCACGTCCCAACTGCCCACCCCGACCAACTCGGCTGGCTCGCATGTAGTCCTCTGCGGTCTCGCATCCCTGTGGAAGTACCACACGCTCGTACTCAGCGCGCATGAACTGCTGCGTCAGGTCCGCCGACGTCGGCATGGCCGACATTGCGGCCTGCCAGTAGCTGCGCCGCGCACTCTCGTCATACAGCAGCTCGGGCTTGTAGCCGAATCGTCGCAGCACCGTTGAGGCCCATTGGTCAAGATTGACGACCAGGATCTTCTCCAGCTCTTGCGGTGTGCAGAGCAGTTCCAAGTGCTGGCGAATGTCGTCCGACAGTGTTTTGGTAAACGTCGTGAAGACGACTGGCCTGCCTGGGAGCGTAGAAAACTGCCGTGCGAGTCGCGCTGCTCTGTGCATGGCAACAACCGTCTTCCCGGTACCGGCACCGCCCGTGACCTTCACCGGCCCTGCCCAATCGCGCTCCACGAGCTTGCGCTGGCTGGGGTGCAGGAACACCCGCCAACGTTCAAGCGGTGCGGCAAGCAGCGCTTCCAGATCGCTGTCGTCGGTTAGCACGACAAAGTGGCGCTTGGTGGCGTCGCGATCCAGTGCCGCAACGAAATCCGCGGGGTCGACGGTCTCCGTCGCAGTCTGGTCGGCGACGATCTTTTCATACGACTCACCGGCGGCGAACATGAACAACGCTTCGAACGCTTCGTCCGGGAGCTGCGGCTCCAGCGCCTCCAACTCCTCGTCTGAAGCTACCGCGCGTACGGCAGGCAGCATTTCGTCAGGCACGCCCAAGCGCCGAATCTCTCGGTCTTTGAGGCTGGCGAAGAGGCCCGTGGCCACCGCAGCCGCATCGGGCACAACGGCGGCCTCTGAGGTGGTCGCTGCCTCCACCGCATAAATTTGAATGCTGCCGACATCCGGGTGAATCGCAACGCGGTGGCGACGAGCCCACTGGTACGCATCGTCGTGACGGTCGACCCACAGGAGGCAATAGACGTTGCCCACATCCGGCTTCAGCACGATTCCACGAACGTTGTCGTTGACGCGAACCGATCGCATGTTCGGGTCCGCTGCATCGCGGATGCGTTCGTAGTTGATGCCGGAAGCCGTAGGGTTCTGCCTGAACTTGGCCACAAACGTCAGCACGGCTTGCTGCTGATCACGCGGCACGGCAGCGAACGACTTAAGGAAGTCATCAGACATCGCGATCTTGGGTGCCAGCGACATGCTAGGCCTCCTTCAGGTTGTTCATCAATGCCACGGGCAACGGGCCCTCGGTCACCACAAAGCAAGTCCACCCAGCGGATTCGAATTTGGCCTCGGCCCCTGCATCCGGCAACAGGATGGTGACCCGAACTGCCGGCCAGGCCATCTCTGATTCGGCAACGATGCGCCCCTTGTCATCCAGCAGTTCGTAGCCGACCTGCGGTGCGGGCAGACCTGCGACGGCCAGGGCATGGGCCCAAGCTTGAGTCTCGCGCAGTACTAAGCTCAACGCCTCCACCCACGCGGCAGGCAGGCCGCTGGTCTGCTGCTGCAACACCGGTGCGTTTTGCAGCGCCTCCAGGCCTGGCATATCGTCAGCGCCGGCCCAAACGTGCCGGAGTGGCAGCAACAGATTCATGCACTGCCAGAGCTGTTGCCAGCGGGCTTGGCGTTCGGCTTCCGGCACAGAGTCGGGGGCCCACTCAACCACGAGCATGGGTTCGTGCTGCAGAGCACCGGTGCCCTTCATCAATTCGCTGAGATGATCGGGGTGGCTGCCCGCAACAAGCCGCACCACGCTTCCAAGCTGCCGAACTCCAAGGCGATGCTTGTTGTAGTCCGGCAGCAGCGACAGCTCTTCCAGCCGGTGCCAGAAGGCACCCTGGCGCATCGCCGCGAGCACAGTCGTATCCCCAGGTGGCATGACCAAGCCGATCGCGAGCGCAACGCCGAGCTTTCGCATCTCTTCGTGGCGCCATTCGCTTAGTCGCTGATGAAGCTGCATGAACGGGGACAGAGACTTGAAACCGTTGGCGGCGACCGGCAGGCCTTGTACTTCACACATCTTGGGCACGACGTTGCCACCGCCCTCGATCAGGAGCGTTGGCCAGGGTGACGGCGTCGCCGAGTCTTTGCCCTGCAGCACAGTCTCGATGTCGTCCCAGGTCAGCGTCCAGACGGAGAATTCCCCACTCTTGGCGACGGCCATGCGCTTGGCCAGGTCGAGCGGGATCGAGTCCTTGTGGAACTGCCATCCGTCAAGGAAGACGGCGATCGGCAGATCCTCTGCGCCGTCGTCTGGCCAGAGCACGAAGTCCGGCTTGCAGGCCACGACAACGCCGCCGCTGTCAGCCAGATTCACCTGCAGTTCCACCCGCCAGCGGCGGTTGTCGGCCTGCAGTTGGTACCCAGGCTTGCCCTTGAACAGCACCTCCGTCAGGCTGTAGCGCTTGCCGCCATGCTCGCGCCGCAGGGCCTCAATGAAGCGCTTCTCCAGCGTGCTGTCAAAGAGCTGGTTTCCGGTCTGCACGCCCGACAGGTTGGCCACCTGCTTCAGCGATCCCTTGTGCTGCACCACCTCGCTCAACAGCTTCTGAGCGATTCGGCGCGAGACTGATTCCCGGTCGTAGCTGTTGTGATACGCGTAAACGCAGTGATAGCAACCATCCGCCTCGGCATCCTGGTTGCAGACGCACTCGTTCAACGCCTGAAGGGCCAGTTCCAGTACCTCCAGTAGCGGCTCGGGGGCCCGCATCAGTTCCTTCAAGTAGCCGGTTCCGCCAGGTACGCTGTCATAGATCACCAAGTAGCACCGAGGTATCTCTTGCCCTGCGGCCATTCGGATGTCCAGCGCGATGCGAAGGTGATCGACCGCCCCGCGGAAGCGCCGCGTGAGTCCCAGCTCCAACGCTGAGACGAAGCTCAACAATCGCTCTTCCGTATCGCCAAATCCCACTTCGGGCAGGAACAGTCGGATGCCCTCGCTCGCGAACTCTCGGTACAGAAACACGCACTGCTGCGCACTTGCCTCCGGGTCCTTGCGCTTAGAACAGTACGGCGCGTGATTGCGGTACATATCCTCGGCCTTGCGGCGCCGTTGAATCGTGCCGCACTCAGGGCAGATGCTGAACCCCGGCCGGTTCATCTCGGCACCTGCGATGGCCATCGGGGAGGCATCGGGTGCCTGCTCGCCGAAGTTCACTTCGCGGAAGGTCACCTTGTCCAGAAACTCGAAACCGAATGGGAACTCCGGCTTGTCAATCACGTAGGCATCGCGCACAGCATCGGGCGGGCTGTCCACCAACGCCTGGCGAACGTAGAACCCGCGGTGCCGCTCGTCCGAGTCATCGGCAATCCGACTGTCCCGGTCTAGCGTTCGTGCGAAGACCGTCGTGAGCTTCAGCATCTCACGCACTCGCCCGCTGTCGCGCCACATCGTGTCGCCGCAGCGCGGGCAGTTGGTGTGGTGGTCGCCTGAAGAAAGCGGCTCGGTATATGAGCATTGTCTGCAGAACCGCCACGCCTCGGGCTTGATCTTGGAAACGTCCACCTGGTTCACCACCACACGTCGCCCTTCGGCGTAGAAGGTGTTGTTGGGTGCCAGCTCGGTGATGGCGGAGGCACTTGGGCGCTCGTACTCGAAGGTCAACGGATCAGGTACTCCGCCGCCGGGCTTGGCTTCGCGCACGATGATCGAACGCAGCAACACCCCCTGCTCAGGAAACGCATAGTTGGGCAGCAGGCCCTCGTCGGTCAGTACGTTCAGCGTCGCCTTGCCCTCGATGCTGCCGACCAGGCGCGAAAGCGCCGTTCGCTCTTGCATCAAGCGCACCAACTCAGCCTCGTCTTCCTCACCGCGCACGGCCAGGGCCTGGAGCTTTTCAATCTCCTTTTTTGTGCGCTCGGCTTGCCGCTTTAGCTCGTCTACGTCCTTTGCGATGCCATTGAGCTTGTCGATGATTTTCCAGCCCAATGAGCCAGGCTGGTCCTTGCTGCCGTTGATGAATTTCGACAGCCAGTCTTGCGTCGATTCGGTCAGCGGGTTCCTGTCTGCCTGATTGAACAGGCGCACAAACCGGTCCAGAAGCTCGCCCCGATGCTGCTCGACAAAGTTCAGCCACTGATACGGGAACTTCAACATCGCCTGCCCGCGAATCGCGTTGAAGACTGAGCGAATTTCGCCTGGAATGACCCCTGCCTTGCCAGACTCCCGGACCCAGCAATCCAACGTGAAGGCGGTCAACTGCCGTTCCAGGACGGCGGACGCATTGAGAAACACGCCAGGCGCATTCACGCTGCCGGCCATCATCTCTCTGGGCTCTTCCCAGAAGAACAGATCGTGCGGGCGGCTGGCCGCCATGGTCATCAGCAGCGCATTGCCGGTGCTCCGGCCTGCACGTCCGGCGCGCTGCACATAGTTGGCTTGCGTCGGCGGCACGGAACACAACAACGTCGACGACAACTCGCCGATGTCGATGCCCATCTCCAAGGTTGGCGTCGCTGAGAGAACGTTAATGCCGCCAGGCCTGTCGCTGTCGGACTTGAAGTCGCGCTCCACGCGCTCGCGCGTTTCGCGGGGAAGCAGGCCCGTGTGCTCATGAGCAACGACCCGTTGAATCTCTGCGGTGAGATACAGCTTGCGGTAGAAGTCGCCCCAACCACCATCGGCATGCAGGCCGCCCTTACATCCGGTGCGCCGGCAAGGCTGATCGTCGAAGTCCTCGGACAGCCCCGATAGCACCTCGTTGTGGCAGGTGGCGCACCGCCACTTGCGCCCGCCCAACTCGACCCTAAAGGCGGCCGGCGCTAGCCCCCAGACGTGAATCTCGGGCTTGTCCAGCGCTTGCTCGTTGGCCGCCAGGCCCGCCTCAGACAGCGCGTCAAGTGCCAGGCGATAGACGTCGCGCACGACCTGCTCCGCGCCCAGCGCGACCAGGTTCAACTCCTGCAACGCCTTGAACGCCCAATCCTTGAAGACGCGCGACTCATCGCGATCGATGCTCGTGCACAGCTGGTACTCGGGCAGCGTCAAGAACCGCGGTGGCCTAGGTCCCGACAGCATCTTTTCTTGGCTGGGGTTTTTCCTGTAGGCCTGCGGTCGGCAACCGACGCGCGCGAAGAAGGCCAGCATCGGGTCACGCCAGGCACCGATGCGCTGCATCTCGCCAATCAGCCCACGCAGGAATACGCTGACCTCCTCGGGCGTCACGCCCTTCAGGACTTCCACCTGCTCGCGCAGGCGGACCCGCAGCCAGTCGATGGCGGTAGCCATTGCGTCGGACGCAGGGGTGACGCACGCCGTTCCGGTCGCCACCAAGGTACGCCCCACATGTGCGTCCTGTCCAAACTCGGCGTTGACAACCCACGGCACCACCTGCGCCATCTGCACCGGCACCTGGCTGCCGTTTGGAAGCTCGCCGGTGGTCATCAGCGCGTCTACATCCCGCATCCAGTGCAGCTGCGGCGGCAGGAAGTTCGCCACATAGTGGTTATCGCCCAAAGTGGCCCGCCACTGCGCTTCAAAGGCTTTGGGCAACTGCGCCAGCGTCAAGGGCTGTCCAGTCGCGACGGAGGCTGCGATGGTCTGTGCCAACGCTGGACGCAGGTTCAAGCGCCAGGTGCGTGCGGCCAGGAACCCAGCCCTGTGCGCAGCGTCCTGCACCGAGTCTGAAAACGCGATGAGCTTCTTGTCCTGGTTGTACCCACTGCTGAAGAGTTGTCCCACCATTACGGCCGCCAAGCTGGCCGCCTGCGAACCCACGATGGTCAACGTGTTGTGCCCGCCACAGTACGGGCAGTTGTGATGCGATTTGGTGAACGGGGCGCCGTTGCGCATGCCCTGCTTGAGGTTGGCCGTGATGTCCACCGCCAGCAGCGTCTCGTGCCCGCAGTGCGAACAACCCTGCTGCGTAACGGGGTGCAAGGTTCCGCATCGGGGGCAAACCTGATTTCGCTCGAAGACGCGTCGGTCCGCGGCCGGCGTTGCCGGAAACAGGAAGCGCGTAGACACGTCCTCGCCGAAGAACGCGCTGTAGAAGAGGCGCAGGTCCTGCTGCAGTTGGTTCGGGCTGGTCTTGGGCAGCGTTGCGCCCCACCCGGTGGCGTGGCAGTCACGGCAGTGGATCACCGGCAAGTGCTGATGATCCTTGTCGGCTTTGCCTAGATCGTCGTGGTGCCGAAGCACCGGCTGCGCATCCACCTTGGCCACCATGCGCCGCAGTTCACGCTGCCAGATCTCAACCTTCACCTGAAGGAAGAAATCCTGATGACCCGGCTTTCTGGCATGCGCCACCAGCGCGAGCAGGCTGGACAGCCACAGCAGCACGAATCGCTCACTCGACGCGTCACTCTGGCGCTTGGGCAATCGTCTGCGCAAAAGCGCCAGCAGGTCATCGACGGGCACAGACTTCGGCCCGAGCCGGTCCAGGTCCCGAAGCAGATTTTGGAATGCGAAGTGGCTCTTCAGCCGTCGGCCCAGCTCGCAACGTCGTTCGAAGTCCCAAGCAGCATCCGATGAAGCCGTCTCGTCGAACCAAAGCCCTGCCTGCACCGCGAGGTATGCGTGGAGATTGGGATGGTTGGCCGGGTCCAGGCGCTCCTCGTCGGCGGGCTGCGGGCTAATGGTGTACTCCACCACGGCGTCACTCAGGTAGTCGCCTACTGCCACACGGTCTTCGCCGATCACGGCGTCGGCATCCATGGCTTCGCCAAAGATGTCGCGAGCGAAGTTCAGCAGGCTGTCACCACCTCCGTCGCCCAGCGTGGCCGAGGTACCCACACACACCAGCTGACCGGGCGCGGCTCCCAGCCGGCCCTTCAGTCGGCGAATCAGACAGGCCAAGTCCGTGCCCTGTGCGCCGTCGAAAGTGTGCAGCTCGTCCACCACCAGGTAGCGCAGCGTGTCTGGGCGTTGCTGCGCCCAAAGCGGAACGTCGGCTGCACGCAGCAGCAGAAAGTCCAGCATCTTGTAGTTGGTCAACAAGATGTCCGGTGGATTTGCTCTCAGGGCGTCGCGATCGGTGATAACCGTGAACGTATTTGGGTCCAACTCCTTGACAGTGCTGGACTCCTCCGCGGGCGTGTCACCGACATAAAGACCGGCACGCACCCCGGCCAGCGCTGCCGTCTTCACAATGGTCTTCGCTACGCGCCCAGCTTGGTCGGTGGCCAAGGCGTTCATCGGGTACAGGATGATCGCCTTGATGCCGGGCCGCCCTTCACCTCGTGCTTGGCGGCAGTGCTCCAGGATGGGGTACAGGAAGCACTCCGTCTTGCCCGAGCCCGTGCCTGTTGCGACCAGGGTAGAGCGCGCGTCCGCGCCCGCCAGCCGGTCGAAGGCCTTGGCTTGATGGGCGTGGGGCTTGAAGTCGTCAGTGAGCCAACTGAACAATGGTTTGCTCTGCTCCGGACCTGAGCTATAGGGGAGCGGTACAGTGAGGTACGGCCCTTTGAAGATGTTGTCGCGCTGCTGCAGGAAGCGCTCCAGTAAGCCGATGAACCCGGGTGTGGTGGAAGGGAATGCCGTGCGCAGAAAGTCAGCGACCCCTTGAGTGACTTGTTGCGCAACGATTAGAGGCTGCATTGGTTGGCGCTCCTTGGCTCAGTGCGCCGGCTTCGCGGCTTTGCCCGCCGACCGCAGTTCAGGCGCCGAGTCGTGCTCTTCAAAAAACCCGTGCTGGCTCAAACCGGGAAATGACTTCTTCAGATGCGCGACGAATCTTTCATCGGTGATGGTCTCGTAGGTCAGATCCTTGAAGATCACTTTCACCGTCGGCTGGAAGAACCTGTCCCCCAGGTTGAACGCTTGCGAAAGCTCGGCCTCAACCGCTGCACGGTAGTCGTTGTCGGTGGGTGCGAGCGACATCGAGTACTTCATCAGGCGCGCTGGTGGCCGTTGCAGCACACCGGGTAGGAGGGCTTGGGTCAAGTCCTTCACGGACGCCTCCACGGCCTGATCCAGTTGCTGCTTTACGGCCACCGTGTACGACGCCACACGGGCTTTGAACCATTCCAGCCGCGTATCGAAAGCCTTCCGCCGCATCTTCGAAATGAGCTGCCCATGGCCTGGAACGGGCGTCAAGAAGTCCGTGTAGATCTTCTTGCGCTCTTCTTCGATCGCCAACTCGGAGTAGTTCACCATCGAGGGCTTGCCTTGTTTGTCGAGTTGTGGTGCGCCGGTGTCGGGGTCCGCGTCGGCGATCTGAACGACCAGAGATTCCTTGCCCTCCAGCAACGAGAAGCTGTTCCGCAGCCTGGCCTCCAAGGTCTTGTCGGTGCCTACCAACAAGTCGGTGGGAATCTGCACGCGCCGGGCTGTGAGCTTGTAGCCTGTGACTTCAAAGTCAACGTATTGGAGTTTGGTGTTGTAGACGCGCTCGGTACGCGCCACGTCGAACGGCTTCGGAGGCAGGCGTTCCAGTTCGTTCAAGCTCTTTTGCAGCAGTTCCGGTGTGGCAGCCACAGCGCCCACCTCGGCCTCGCTGGGCAGGGGCGTCGTCGCGTCACACTCGCCTTCCGCTGCACAGGCCTTCAGCACCCGGTCCAGAGGATTGCTGGCCCCCAGAGTGATGGCGTTGGGCTGATCCGCCCGGTCGGAGCCAGCTTCAATCAGCAAAGGGGTGGGCGAGTACACCGCGATCTGGTCATCTGCCACCAGTACACCCAACCGCAGGCCGGGTTGGTAGCGGATCGGCAGCATCTGCCCCGTAGCCAGAGCCTGCAGTGCCTTCAGGCCGTCGACCGTGCCATAGCCCAGCCGGCACACTTCGGGGTCGGCGTCGATGATCACGGTCAGCGCCGGAGGCTGCGCCCGCTGCATCGCCACGGCCATGGCAGCGACGATCTTCTCTGTGATGCCAGGTGCGATATAGACCAGGCGCTCGCGGCAGTGATCCACCGCTGCAGCCAGCGTATCTTCGTTGACGACGGTAAATGTAGACAAGCGCAATGTCCTCTCTGGAGCCAGATACGGCCTACTTCACTCGGCCGCCAGGACCCACTCGGGACGCGCCCGCGTAACCTTTACCAAGCAGCTCAAGCTCCTCCTCAACAAGTCGCTCGACATGGTGCTTTTTGCGAAAGACGATGCCGCGCTCGTCGCGAGGGCTGCCCTGCGAATCGCCCTTGTAGGAGAGCCAGTTGAAGCTCGTGACTACCGCGAACTGGTCATCGCAAACAAGGGACTTGCGGTGCGTGTTCCCTATGTGCACAAAGCGGAAGTTCTTGTGCCGGATCGCTAGCTCTCGCAAATCAGTCTCGGCGCGCGGCGTGATGTCGGGTTTGTCTTTGGCCGCGTTCCTCTTGCCATTGCCATCGGCCTTTTCTATACCGTACCCAATGTACACCTCGACGCCAGACCGCAAGAGGGCGTCCAGCGATGCGATGAACGGCCAATCGATGACGGAATCGCGAATCCAAGGGGACACGATCACAAGCCTGCGCCTCGCCGACAGGAGCGCCTTCTTCAGATACGGGGGGTGCTCATGACAAAGCAGCGTCTGCATCGTTTCCACATCCGGTACAACCTGGGACTTGGTCGTGGCTTCGGCTGGGATCGGTACGGGCGCGTCGCTGGGTTGGGCCGGGGCAACAGGCGTTGGCGCTTCTTCACGTGTGACCGTCGCTATCACCTCAGGCAGCGCAGCCTCAACGGACGCAGTTGCATCCGTCATCAGCAAGCGTGCACCGACAAGATCCGGTCCACCGATCGCCTGAAACCGGACCTCGTGCTCCATGGCAGGACCGTCTTCGCGCCAGAACGAGACTTCCACCTCGGGTGGCTGAGCGTGACTCTTGTAGAACAGCATGACGCACCGCAAGAAGTGCAATTCACGCCGCTCGATTCTTCGAACTGCCAGCAGCGTGCCTGTCGGTTCAGCCGTGGCCGACTGTCGCTGGAGAACCTTGTCGAAGTCCTGAAGCGGGATGTCCTCAACTTCGGGCCGTTTTGAGCTTCCTGTAGGCACTTCGAAGTATCCCAACTGCCTCATGTCTCGCGACCGGTCCAACTGTTCTGGCGCGACGAGCAGCAGCTTCTTAGTCAGAGCATCAAAGCAGACCGACACCACGCGCTCCTGTGGCTGCACCGTCGCCGCCTCGGCCAATGCAAGACGGCCCTTGGCGGCGAGCGTCACCTTGGCGTCAGCATCTGCCGCGCCTCGCGAATAGTTGATGAGTTCCGCCGTATTCAAACTGGCCAGCACCGGGGTGAGGACCGTACGCGGCAACCCCAGGAACTCGAAGATGCTTCCGGGCGATTCGAGGCCCGACCGCACCGCCTTCAGCACCGCCTCTTCGATGGGGCTGAGCGCCTTGCGCTCTAGAACCAGAATCCGGAGCTTCAGCACATAGACCGGCAAGCCGGCCTCCTTGAAGGAAACCAGGTCGTACCCAGGCCGAGCGTGTGCTGTCTGTTCGAGAATTTGCTCCAAGCTCATGGTGCAACCTCCTCGATGACGCAGGTCTGCGGGTTGCGGCGGATGTAGTCGATGACATCTCGCAGCGGGTTCTTCGCGCCAGGCGCTGCCTGGCAGAAAGCGTGGTCGCCGACAATGGCGAGCAGTTCCCTACCTCGGGACAGCGCCACATTGATGCGCTCCATTTCCCTCAAGAAACCCAGCCCCTTGACTTCGGAACGCGTCACAGAGAACACCAGAACATCTGCCTCGCGACCTTGAAATGCGTCGACCACATTGACAAAGATCTCAGAAAAGCTCTTCCATTGGTTGCGCCTGGTCTGGACTGCGGTCTGCAATCGCTGCCGCTGGGGGTCATAGCCGGCCAGAACGGCCACGCTCACTCTCTTGTCCTTGTTTCGCCCCCCTTGGATGTAGAAGTCAATGCGCGAGAGCAGGTTCATCACCAACTCGACCTCGACGTCGTTGTAGAAGGATGTTCCCTGGGGCCTTGAGCCTCGGTTGGGTTTGCGGGCGGTTGAATACCACGTGACGGGCTTCGGCATGACGCCCGTCAGGTGCGACGCAGGAGTCCGTTCGATGCTGCGCAGGTCCTTGCCGTAGAAGCACTCCGAGATCAGATCGCCGATCGCTGGGAGCATCCGGTGCTGTGTCGTCAGCGTCTTCTTCAGTGCGCTGGGCAAATGGGCGCTCAAGTGGTTGAACAGCGTCGCTTTCTGGTCCTCAGGCTTCAGTCCCCATTTCTCCAGCAGGCCGAGCGCCTTCAGCTCTGGGTCTTGGAACGGTGAAAGTTGCTTGCTATCACCCACCACCACCGTGCGGCGCGCTCGCGCCATCGGGACAAGCACCTCGGTAGGCGTCGCGATGGAGGCCTCGTCCACAATGCACAGGTCATAGCTGATGTCGTTGCGTCCGGGAATGCTCATCACGCCCAGGCACGTTCCGGCAACGACCTGGCTGGCCGCGATGACGGCCGCCTGGAACTCCCTGCCGCGCCCGAAGGCTGTCTCCCATTCCGCATGGGTCTGGAGCAACTGCTTGAGTTGTCCACCTGCCGGCGTGCGGGCGGCATAGGCCTCGGCCCATCCTCGCAGGTCTGCCGCCGAGCATTCAGCGAACTCTTTCAGCTCTTCTTTGGTGTCGACGTAGGTCCCAAGGTCCTTCATCGACTCCTTGAGAACCCGTTCAAGCCCATCACGCTCCTTGCTCAGCCCTTCAAACTGATCCTCGACTGCGGCAAGTTCCTCCGCACTCAGCGTCTTGCGGCTCTCATCCGACAACTGCGGCTCCAGGACCTGCATGTAGCCTTCCACTTCCTCCAGACGTGTCTTGAGGAAGGCGTGACGCTCCAGCGCCATTGCGCGGCGGACGTCCCTCACGTTCAAGTCGTGCTCCAGTGCCCAGCGCTCCATGAATGCATGTCCGGCGGCCAGTGCCTGCTTACGCATCTCGGGCAACTTGGCGTCCAGCATCAGCTTGCGCGTGGAGGTGGCAATGCGCTCGTCGTCCTCTTGCCCAATGCGCACTGCGCTGACCGCCATTCCCGACTGCCCAACGATGCGCTCAAGTGAGTTGTCGAGTGCCACATGCGTTTGCGAGGTCAGCAACACTCGGGCATTCGGGTTGGACTTGAGGGTCTGCAGAACCAGCTCGGTGATGAACGTCGTCTTGCCGGTCCCCGGAGGGCCTTCAACCAGCAAGAGGGCGGGCCCGGACAGCGCCGCAGCCACCGCCTCCTTCTTATCATCGTCAATGTTCGGATTGATGAACTCGACCTCGACCTGTTCCGGAACTGGAACGCGATCCGGGCTGACGATGTAGCCGCCAAGTTCTGGATTGACCGAGCGACCGTAGCGCACGGCGTCAACGGCCGACTTCTGCTTGCCCAAGGAACCGTCAGTCTTGGCAGTGTCTGTTTCGACAATGCCCTCTTCCGGAATCGCACCCGCGTCAATGCGATTCCTGACGCTCGGCCGGATGATCAGGCTGCCTTCTGACCGGGATACAGCCCGGCCGCGGAATTCGCCCAGCCGTCCTGCTTGAACCATCACGTCCTGACCAACAAGTGCGGAGCCGTCAGTGTCTGGCTTCAGCTTCAGTCGAACGAACTCTCCCGATCCCTCGCGACCTGAATACGCCAAGCGCACGCATCGCATCTTCTCCAGTTCCGTCTTGGCACTGAGCAGATCGACCCATGTTTGGTAGAGCGCAAGCTCTCGCTGTTCGAGCTTGCGCTGCTTCTGGTCCGCCGAAAAGGTGAGCAGTCTGTCCAGCAGGCTATCCAGCGCCTCATTGGACGCCTGGCTGGTAGTGCCCGAGAGCGCGAGGCGCACTTCAGGGTCTGCTGCATTGTTTCGCTTGCGATCAATCTCTGAAGGTTGATACTCCAGCGCAGCGACCAAGACCAACTTTCCGCCAGAACTATCGCGGAGAGCGGTGTAGCCATACTTGCCACCATAAACACGAAAACTGCGGTCTGGCTTCTCGGCCGTTGGGGGCAGTTCCTCCATGCGAGCGCCTTCCAGGTCTCGCTCGATGAACCGTTCTCCCTGCGGACCTCGCAAGCCGAGGTCATGTTCGACCGCATCACGGACCTTGTTTGTCAGCGCGACCAGTACCGGCGGAAGAGTCTGGGCCATCGGCGCAGGTGCAGCGCGCTCCAATTCCGCCTGCAGGAGCACCGCATTTGCAGGCCTCAGCTCGGGCTGATTGAGTTCCAGGCAGCGCCGCAGCACCCGCCGGATCGGCTCCTCAAGTGGCGCCTCCTCCAGCAACGCGAATAGCTCCTCGTACTTGGAAGGTGCCCTGCCCGTGAGCGCGGCAATACTCAGTGCCGCAAACCCAAAGACGTCTCGGCTGTAGCTGTAGCTGCCGTCGTCCAGTTCGGGCGGTGAGTATGGCGCCGACGAGAACCTGGCCAGTGTCACACCCGGCGCCAGGAAGTTGCGAATCTTGGAAATGCCGAAGTCGCAGAGCTTCGCAAGCCCTTCGTCAGTCACCAGCACGTTGGAAGGCTTCACATCCCGATGCGCGGTGGATCGCGTATGGGCAAAGGCCAATGCATCGAGAACGCCCTTTCCGATAGATCGGTAGTAGGCCTCCCAGGTCTCGTACTTGCCCGGCGACAAGACGGCGCTGAGATCCTGCTCGACCCACTCCATCACGACGAAGTGCACGCCGTTTTCGTCGTCGCGCCCTGAATCGAGGATGCGCACAATGTGCCGGTGCGTCAGATCCGACAGCGCTTGGACCTCGCGCCGAAACGACTCTTCAATGACCTCGTCGGTATTGCCTTCGCTCCTGAAAACCTTCAGCGCGACCATGCTGCTGGTCTCAATGTCGGTGGCGCGGTAAACCGACGAGAGGCCTCCGCTCTTCGGATTTCCCCGTGTGATGTAACGCCCGTCACCCAGGCTCAGTCGTTTGGCTTCTTTGCGCTCAGCGATATCCTTGAGCGTGACCTTGTTGTTCTCCGACATCTGCGTTTGCTCCTTTGATGCCCTTTCGCTAGCAATGCGAAGGGCCAATGAACGGTCGTACTTCCTGTGTTGGCGGCGGCGCGGCTACTTCATCATCTCCACCAGGTTCAAGCCCTTCGCCATCACTTGGACGCCCTGCGGACTCTTTCCCGTGGCGAAAACCGTTTCCCAGAAGCTGTTGTTCGCCTTGCCGCCGAACACGGTCTCCGAGAGATCCTTGTTGGCCCACAGCGGCAAGCCCGCCAGATTGCGCACGAAGTTGCGGATGTTGGTCCACAGTTGCTCTGGGAACGGGTACTGGAACAGCCGTTCCTTCTGCGTGGGCATGCCTGTATTCACGAAGTAGGTGTACGCGATCTGCTCCACGAATTTCAGCCAGTTGTAGAGCACTTCCTCCTTGCTCATGCGAAAGGCGCGCAGGTGCGGCAGTGGGAAGTTCGTGCCCTTCTGCAGCTGGCTTTCGATCTTGTCGGTGCCGATGTCGCTGTCGAACTTGCCGATGTAGATCTCTTCGGCAATCACGTTCATCAGCCGGATAAGTTGCGAAGTCTCGAGTTCCCGTGGGTTCTGTCCATCCTCCAGACCGAAGTGCAGCGGTGTATCGAGCACCTCTTGGTAGATGAAGAAGGAGTAGAAGGTCTTGTCGATGGAGCTGTACGAAAGCGGGCGCTCCTTGCCGCGGCCGCCGTAGTCGATGAAGTCGCGCAGCTTGTTGTCAGCGGACGAAGTCACGCCATCGCGCACCGCGTCCAAGATGTAGCGCTTCATCTCGCGCGACTGGCCCTTGAAGTACGACACGAGATCACGCTCGCTGAAAGCCAGGTCCTCGCTTGAGCGGCTAGTCTCGGTGCGGAAGCGGTCGATGCGATCACGGTACAGCGTGCTGCCCAGGTGCCGCTGCACCGACTTGTCGAACGCCACCTGCTTGAGCGTGGTGCCGGCGTTGGTATTGGTGGTGATCAGCGTATCGGGGTCGGGGTCGATGAACACGCGCACCGGCATGGCCTTTGCGCCCAGCATGATCTGCGCTGCGGCCTTGTGCTGGCCGTCGAACACGTGCACAGCGCTCTTGCCTCCCGCGGATGTCATCCACGCCAGCGGCACATGCAACTGCGGGCGCTTCAGGTAAAACTCTTCGACTAGTTTGCTGATGTTGCTGCCTATGGCGCGCGGGTTGATGCGGTCGTCGTGCCGCAGGTACTGAATGGGCAGCTTGACGAAGAAGTAGCGGAAGCCGCTCAACTCGTCCAAGTACACCGGCACTGTGTAGATCGCCTGATCGCCCACGGCGCTGAGCGTGAACTGAATCTGGTCGCCGACCAGCTTGAAGCTCAACTCGGCCTGTCCGCCGCCAGCCTGCGTAAGGATGTCGCCCAAGTTGGGGCTGCGGTTGTCAGGCTCCAGCGCCTCTTTCAATGCGGCAAAGCGCTGCAGCAGCCGGGCCACTTCCAGATTCGTCGCCTGCTTGGAGCGGTTGCAGCTGTCGTGCGTGAGCGCGAAATTGCTCGGGTCGTCCTTGCCGCCTGTCTTGAGCGGGATGACATGGTCGACGTCAAGGTTGTCCTTGTGCAACTGAAGGTCCAGCACCTTCTCGCAGATGAAGCAGTGCCCGCTCTGGGTTTGGTGCAGTGTCTCGATCAGCGCCTTGCGCTCGTCGGAGGTCTGGCGGTTGAGGAACAGCGATGACATCAATTGGCTCCCTGACCTTGTTCGAAGTGCGCCCACGCGGTGCGGTAGTCGGCCTCGCGGTCGGCCAGTGCGAAGGGGGCGACGTATTGGATGGTGCGGTCCACCGGGCCGTCGGGCAGGGTGTCGTCGCGCACGGTGCGCTCGATGACAGTGCCGGCCGGTGTGTGCTGCTTGCCATTCTTGGGCTGCACGTCTTCCCAGCCAAGGCGACGTACTTCGGTGCGGCCGTCGGGGTAGCGCACCGCGCAGTGCCGGTCGTTGCGGCCGGCCTTGCGCGGCAGGCCAATGCCCACTAGGCCTTTGCTGGAGGTGAACACGATGCGTCCGCCGGCGTCGTACCAGGTGTCGCGCTCGTACTGGCGCATCACCGGGAACTGCACACGGTAGATCGTGAGCAGTTCGTCCAGCGTCAGGCCCAGGGCCTGGGCTGCCAGTACGTCGATCTCAACCAAGAGTTGGCGGCGGGCGTAGTCAGTGCGCAATGCGCAATGGCGATGCCAAGTGGGCTGCAGCGCAGCGAAGAAACTTGCTGGTAGGCGGGTGTCGGTGCTGGTCCACGAATCGTTTCGGAATCGCGGATCCCAGGCCGCCTGCCAGACGCCAGCCCAGTGCGTGGTCAGGCAGTTGAGGCTGAGTGCGCGCACACACAACTGGGGCGTTCCTGCGAGCAGGGGCATCAGGCTGGCCGTAGCGTTCCGGAAGTCCTTCTTCCCCGACACGCGGACGAAGAAGTCGAAGGGCAACGAGGCCCAGTAGCCGGCTGCTGGCACGAGTGCGCTGCTGTCCTTAATCGCGACCGAGAAGACTCCATCGATATGCGCGAACCCGGGCGGCAGCAGGACCGGGCGCACCGACCGCTCGTCGCCTGGGTGCGCGCCGCGACGCGAGGCCACGCGAACATAGGCGGTCACTGGCTTCGGACGCGTTTCGCCTACCTCCAGCCAACCTACTCGACTTGTGCGCGCGACGTACTGTTGCTCAACCAACGCTGGCACATAGTTGCTCCGCGGCAGGTAGTCATCCGGCACCGCGTCGAGGTCGATCACGTCGTAGTGGCTGTTCTGTCTGCACACAGCGCGCGGCGTCTTGTTCAGCGGGTTGCCAACAAAAAAGTGCGGACCGGAGAGGACGAACTGGGCGGGCGAGGTCACGAAGTCGGTCTGGCGACGAATAGTGCCGTCGCGCTGTGCCCCTGTCTCGTGCCACATCTCCAGCGTGAAGTAGTCGTCCTTCAGGTCACCCAGCCGCCGTGGCACCTGGGCAAACTTCTCCAGCACTGACACCAACTCGCGGCTGTGCACCGCCGGCAGGCGGGCCTGCGCTGCGGGCGTGTCGGCCGTGTCGTAGAGCTTGGCAAATGTGCCAAGCAGCGCCTGGTCCACGTTGATCACGCGGCTAGCGTGGCCGTCAATGTTCCATCCGCCCGCGTCGCGCTTGATGCCGGGTGTGGTGCCGCCGCCAGGGTGCTGCTGGCTCGTATCGACCGTAGCCGGCGCGAACACATTGGCCATGTGGCGGAATTGCGGTGCGGAGCGCGGTTCGCCGTACAGGTTGATGCTGAACTTGGTGTTGTGGTGAACCTCGGCAAACAGCGTCAGCTGGTTCTCGAACTGGTAGTGCGCTCGCAACCGCGGATACGCCGACGCCCGCAACTCGCCGCCTTTGGGGTCGTCGTACACACCCTCAGGGTGGAGCAGCCCCTGCACGCCACCGCCAACGCGCCACGCCACCGGCAGGAAGCATTTGTAGAGATTACTCTGCTGGCCCTTGAGCAGCGGGAAGTTCTGCACTGCATTGAGGAAGGCGGCAAGCCCTTCGGTGGTGATGCATTCGTTCACGTAATCAGCCCGCGCCGCCAACGCGCCGTCGAACACCGCTTCGCGCTGGCTGGCTGTCTCCTGAGCGCTAAGGCGGCGAATCGCAAATCGCGGATCGAAGTCAGACAGCAGTGCCTGCTCATTCCATTCCACCTTGATCCAGGGCGGATTTCCCAGCACTAGATCGAAGCCCTTCCGTGCCTTGAACTGATCGGCAAACTCCAACTCCCAGTGGAAGAAGTGCTGTGCCTGCGCCACCTGCTGCGCGCACTTCAGCGTTGGCAGCGCGGCCACGAGCGCATCGATATCCACTTGCCCGTAGCGATCACGCTCAGGCGTGAAGTCCAGCGTGGATTGCGGCAGCGTCTCGGGGAAGAAGTCACCCGCCGGCGGTGCCTCGACCAGCGAGGCGTTGCCCAACAGCAAGGTTTCTAGCATGAACCACCATTCCTCCCGAGTGGGCAGGTGCGTCGCTTCGCCCAAGGGCCAGAACCACAGCGCGGACCACAGGTCCATCGCCAGCTTCAGCCGCCTGTAGGGGCTGGCATTTTTGACCTGTTCCGACAGCATCTCGCGCTGAAAGGTGGCGTCCTTCTGTGCGGTCGTGGTGGGCGCTCGGTTGGGCGCCGGATCGGGCCACACGTGGAGTTCATCGCTGGTGGCCTTGCGCACGCGCGCCAGTTCCAGCGCGTGCTGCTGCCAAAGGGCCTCGGCGGCTACGGTTAACGACTTTGCTCGGCGCACCTCGTCAGGCGTCAGTGGCGAAATGAAGTCCGAGCGCCACTTTTTAAAAGTCTCGAAGGCCTTCGGCTCCAACGCCTTGACCACCTTGTCGGTGAAGCTGGCCATACCGTCGGCCGGCAGCACGAAATGGAAGACATCACTGTCTGCGGGTGAGGCAGTCATGACCACCGCACGCGGCACAGCCGCGCGCCAGTCGTGTTCGGGCACGCCCTTCTCACCTCGGCCTGGCGTGAGCTGGGCGGCGCTGAATACATCGCGCCGGGCACCCACCAACGAGTTGCCTTTGCGCAACTGCATGCCGAACCACGGCACGTGGCTACCCTTGAAGATGGCGTTCAGCCACAACGACACCTCGGCCAGTTCCACGGCTACAGGGTTCAAGTCAACGCCGAAGACGTTGTTGTCAGCGATGAACATCTTCACCCGCTGCTTCTCTTCCGTGTACTGGTCGTGCGAGATGGTCTGGCCCAGTTGCTTTTGTTTGGCCTGTAGGTAGGCCTCAGCCAGCTGGTTGATGGCCTCATTCAAAAACGCCGCGCTGCCCATGGCAGGCTCGCAGACGGTGAGTTTCAGAATGTCGTCGGCCGTCTGGCAGGTCGGCAGCAGCTCCTTCAGCGCGTGCTCCACCAGGCACCTGGTCAGCACTTCGGGCGTGTAGTACGAAGCTGACTTTTCCCGCGTCCGGCCAGCCAGGCGGTAGATGAACGTGCCCTTTTTGTACTGGCGCGGCTCGCCGCCGAACAGGCGCTCGGCGTCGGTGTACTGATTGATCTTGCTGGCTGGAACGAAGTAGGCCGCGTCCAGCGGGTCCACCTCGGCATCCTTCTTCTTCTCGGCGGCAGTGGGCGCGGGTTGCTCGTCGTCGTCGCCATCGTTACCGGCTTCAACTTCCCCATCACCACCTTCGATCTCGCCATCTTCACCCTCTGCAGCCGGTTTCTCCTTCTTGCGCTTCGGGTCGGGCCGCACCTCGTACAGATCGTCCTCGGCGAAAAAGCCGCGGAACGACAGCAGCGCTTCGTACACCGCGCCTAGCTGGTTGATGCCTAGCGTGCCGTAGCTGATGCGGCCTCGACTGCTTTTCCCGCTCTTTCCACCGCCTTCGCGCGACAACGACATCAGGCGGACTACTTTCTGCAGCACCTTGTTGCGCAGCTTCACGGTGCCCAGTAGAGGGGTCTGCTTGGGGTCGAACAGGTGGCCTTGCAGTGGGGCGATGGTGAACCCGGTGTCCAGCAGCTGGTCGGCGCTGCCCAGCAACTCGTCCTGCTGTCCACCTTGGGTGCCACGCTTGGGGAAGCCTTCCCAGATCAGCAAGAAGAGCTGCTTCAGGCTTTCGTGAAAGTAGGTGCCTTCCTGCGATTCGGCCGTGGTGAGCGGCATTTGCTCCAGCTCACGCAGGTGCTCCAGGCTGTAGCCCTTGAGGTAGGTTTCGGCCGTGATCGGCGCGTAGCCCAAGTCCGGCCGCGCCTCGATGTAGAAGAGGAAAAGCAGCCGGTACATGTAGCGCAGGCATTCGCGACTGAGTTGGTCGGCCAGGTCGATGTCGTTGCGATCGAAGACCTTTTCCTTGGCGACTTCGCGCTTGTAGCGGACGGCTTCGTTGCCGATCGCTTCGATGCATTCGCGCAGTGCGTACTTCAGGTCGGTGGAGACTTCGAACGCGTGCTTGTGCGAGCTGTCGTCCAGCGTGTCGAGCATGGCCGTGCCGCCGGATGCCGGCAGCACCGAGTCGGCGCCGGCCAGCGCGGCGAAGGCGCGGAACTGCTTTTCGTCGCGCGGGCCGAAGAGTTCCGGCAGGTTGAAGCTGAGCAGGGCCTTGCGACCCCACTTGCCGCGCTCGATGAGCAGCCAGGTTTCATGGTGCACCAACAGCACCCAACGCGGCGGCGTGTCGTCACTGAACACGGCTTTGGTGAGCACCTCTTCCCAGTCGGATTGGCTCGCCTTGCCATCCGTGTTGAGCGGCGGGCACCGCAGAGGATGCGCCTCTTCGTCGCCTGGGGCGGCGGGTGGGGCTACAGCGGCGGCGATCACGAGTAATGGGTGAGCTTTGGCGTCGCGGTACACGGCCAGCACGGGCGGGCTGCTGTCCGCCAGCTCCAGTGTCTGGGGTGCTGTTTCGTAGCCAATGGCTTGTAGCAGCGGCTGCACCAGGTCGATCAGCAGCGGCATGCGGTCTGCCAACTTGCGCTCGGCCAGGAAGCGATCGCGGGCGCGGAAGTAGGCGGCGCCACCGGCAGTGCGCAGGCGTGAAACGGGGCTCGCTGAGCCTTGCTCCTTCCAGCGGTCGAACAATGGCTTGAGGTCGCGTTCAACGATCTCGTCCAGGTAGTGTTGGCTGTAGAACTCGTTGGCGTTTTCCAGCCCGGTGATGGCGAAGCTCATGGTGGTTCGTGCCTGTTTCGGCAATCAGGCGGCTAGAACGGCCACGATGGTGATCTGGGCGCGGTCATCCAGCTCCAGCGTGTCCTTGATCCACTGTTGGTAGTTCTTGAACAGGTCGGCGGTGTCGTTTTCGAGCTGCTTGCGGCGTGCGGCATTGACCTGTTCGATACCCTTGGCGAAGTCCAGCTCCAGCTGGGTGAAGTGCTTGAGCTCCAGCGTCTTGAGCTTGTCCAGCTCGCGGCCCAAGCGCGCGCGGCAGTCGGCGTCGAACGCCTGCTTGATGGGCTTGAGGTGGCGCTCGGCGGTCTGCACCGCTGCAGGCAGTGCCGCTTGGATGTGCGCCAAGGGGATAGCTTGACCATCGTTCGCCAGCGATGCGGCTCCAAAGCCCGTGCGCTGCATGACTTCGTCGAGAGTCAGCACGGCCTGGGTCTGACCGGCAGCGTTGAGGTGCACGCCCATCCACTGTGTCAGCATCGTCTGCCCGCGCCGGTTGGGCGCCTGGGCCAGCACCACCACGATGGCTTCGTCGGCCGAAATGCCTTGCTGCACGCGGATGGCGGGCGCGCTCATCCGCTTGAACAGGCCCATCAGCTTGTAGTCCAGCCATTGGCTGATGGGGTGCAGTGGCCACAGGTAGTGCACCTGCGGCCAGGCGCTGGCATCACGGGCCTGCTGGATGGCGGCGTCCACCACCGCCTTGTCGGCACTGAGGGCGAACTGGTTGTCGATGGGCCACATTTCGCTGGCCAGCTCGCGCTTGAGCAAGGGCGCCAAGTCGCTGCTGGGCTGGAAACTCAGCGTGCGTTTGGCGTCGTCGCTTTGCACGGGGTTGTATTCCCGCGGCGAGGAGCTGCGCAGCCAGGTCAGCGCGTCGCGCAGGTAAGCGTAGTCGTCCCCGAACAGGCTGGGGACGCTCCCCGTGGGGGCGGATGTGGGCGCGGGCGGCGCAGCCCGCACTGTGGCAGGGCTGGCGTCTTGAACCATTGGCGCCGCATCGGCTTGGGCCGCGCCCCAGAGTGCTTCGAAAGGGTCAACGTCGCCTTGGGCCAGTTGCGCTGCAAATGCGTCGGCCGTAGTGTTCGACTCTATGGCGGAGGCGACTTTGGCCACCTCCAGCTCTTCGTCGTAGAGCCCCATGAAGGCGGACGGGTCACCGATGTTCTTGGCGGCCTGCTCATCCTTGTCGATCAGAATCTCCAGGTAGCGCAGGTCACCACGAATGCGCTCGTGCTGAGGCACAGTCAGCATGTAGCCGATCTTGGGCACCTGCAGCTGTCCGTAACGGTCCACCCGGCCGTTGCGCTGCTGGAAGACCATCAGCGACCAGGAAATGTCGAAATGGATGAGTCGGTGCGACTGGTAGTGCAGGTTCAGTCCCTCTGAGGCCACGTCCGAAGCAATCAGCAGGCGCAGCGGTGCATGCGCGCTGCCAAACGCCCTGACGGTGGCCTGAATGTCCACATCGGGTAACTGGCCGTGCAGCACCGCCACCGCGTCGGCTGACAGACCCAGAGCCTTGGACAGTTCGGCCTGCAGGAACTTGAGCGTCTCGATGCGCTCGGTAAAGAGCACCAGACGATCGGACGGATCGCGACTGTCCCACTTCCAATGGGCACCGGAACGCAACTGGTCGATCAGGTGCTGGAACTTGCTGAACTCTGCGGGGCCAATGGCTGCGACCAGATCTTGCAGTTCGCTCAGGGCTGCGATGTCGGGGTGCGCGGCATCCTTGGCCTGGAGCTTGCGCAGACGCTCCTTCAAGGTCTGCAGGCAAGCTGCCGGAGACGAGAACAGCGCCTTCTCCAGCGTGGTGCGGAACAACATCGCGCCGTCGCGCGGTTGCCCCGCATCGGACGCGAGTTTCAACTCGCCCAGGCAGTTGAAGGCCGCGTTCTCGGCCGCGCTGGCCGGGCGCTCCAGGCGAAAGACTTCGCGCTCAGGGAAGTCCTGGCGCATCTGGTCCTTCACGTCCTTCTTGAATCGGCGCACGAAGAGGTGCGCCACGTCGTCGCGCGTGTAGTCCGCACCGGCCGGCAGCACGGTCGGGTCCAGCATGCGCATCAGGCTGGCGAAGCTGTCGCGTTTGCCGTTGTGCGGGGTGGCGGTCAGCAGCACCAGCGCGTCTGACCGCGTGGCCAGCAGGCCTGCCAGGCGGTTGCTTTGCGTGCGATTGCCCTTGTACGAGACGTTGTGCGCCTCATCAATGAGGATGAGATCCCACCAGGCCTTTTCCAGGTAGTGCCGGTACTCGCTGTCGCGCTTGAGAGTGTCGACCGAGATGATCGTGCGGTCGAAGTAGTTGAACGGGTTGTGGTTCGCCGGGATTTCGCGCCGGATGCGCTGGATGCCGGCCGAATCCAGCCGCGTCAACGAGATGGTGAAGCGGTTCCAGAACTCCTGCTGAAACTGCAGCATCATGCTCTTGGTGGTTACCACCAGCACCCGCCTGGCCTTGCCGCGGCGCATCAACTCGGCGGTAAGGATGCCGGCCTCTAGCGTCTTGCCCAACCCGACGGTGTCAGCGATCAGCAGCCGCGGCCTCAGTTGGCGCAGGACCTGGTGGGCTGGCACCAGCTGGAACGGCAGGGCATCCATCACGGCCTTGTGGCCCTGAACGATGGCTTCGCCTTGGAGGGCCGACTGCCGCAACTTGGACTCGACGTAGAGGCGCGAAGCGATGAAGCTCGGAGACTCGTCGAATACCAGCTCGGTCTTGGCCGGATCGATGAGGGTCACTTCCTCCAGCTGGGACAGGAAAAGCGCCCGGCGGTTGCGGACGGTCTCGGAGATGCCGATACAGCTGAGCTGCCAACCGCCCAGTTGACAGACATCGGCGTTTTGGACGATCCATTCCTCGTCGCGGATAAGGGCTCGCGCGCCGGGCGCGGGGGCCTGTTGCAGTTGCATGAAATTTAGCGCTCGCGTCTGGCGTGAGCTTCTTAGGCGACTTTCAATCGATTGTGTCCGATTGTGACTTGAACTTAAGCATTTGAGCCGAGCATAAAGTCCTCAAATTTTGAGGTCCTTCGCATGGTTCCACCATGCTTTTTTGCGGTGTCGCCGATGCGCGCCGGACGTACACTCCGACGCCGATTGCGTGACCAGTAGAGTCCGTCTGCAATTGGCGTTATCGAATGTCCGCGCGAGCTATTGAAGAAGCGCTTGATGACTTATGCGCAACTGTTATCCGCAGCCGTCTCCGCGCTCCTCGACAAGAACTCGTCGACAACTACATCCAGGCGCTCCAGTGCCGCAAGTTGCCGCACACCGATTGGCCGCAGACGCAACAGTGCTCTTGCCTTCTGCATCCAGATGCTCAGAGATCCGAATGGATAGACGATCCGAAGCGCCTTCCTGATCTCATGAACCAGGACATCGCATCGATTGACAATCTCGACCTTCTTGTTCTTGGCGGCCGCGACCAGTTCGGGCATCACACGGTTTCGCTCGGCCAACTCAATAATGAGCTCGTCCATCTCCTGCGTGGCAGCGATCACCGTGTCGGCACTCTTATGGGTGCGCCAAGCCGCGAAACCCACCAGCGGCAGCGCAATGATCCCACCCAGAACTGCGGCTCCGCCGGCCATGCCTGCACCCCCGGTCGCCAAGGCGCCGCCACCGAACCAGGCCAGCGTAGCGTTGGTTGCCGCCACGCCGCTCAACCCGCCGATGGCAGCGCCGGTGGATGCGGACCCCAATGAGCTAACTAGCACCCATGAACCAAGGCCCAGCGCACCGCTGGCCGCGGAGCCGACGCCGACACTTAACGCCGCGTCGAACTGCATGTCGAAGTACCTGATCTTCTCCAGCGCAAATGGCGCGGCAGCCAGGCCACTCTCCGTCGGACGGTCGATGTGTCGACTAAGGGCGCGTCCCGCCTTGTCCAGCCAAGGCTTCGTCTGCAGAAGGGACAAACCGATGGCACGGGTGTGCGCGTCGATCTCATTTTTGTACCGCTCGAAGCTAGCCTGTAGGGGCTGATACTGCGCGTATGAAGCCCGGTAGTCCGAGCGGGCCCTGTCAAGCTTACTCTTGCCGCCCAGCGTCGCCACCTCGACCGCGCCATCAACCACGCTCTTAAAAAAGCCCATGCGCTCGCTCTCGATCTTTCCTTCGTCCGTTGGCTACTAGAAATCTGTGGGCGCTTTGCACGAGGGCACCTTATAGGGCTTCTGGTCGTGCCCCTCCGTAGCGTTGGCAGCAATCTTTCCGAGCCGTTAAAAAATGCCCAGACATCAACCAGATTTAACGCAGCCGCTTCCCAGCTCGGAAGACCGCAGGGGCACGGCACATGGCCATACGGCAGATGGTGCGTGGCAGTGCCTCACCGGAGACGCATTCGACGCGCCAGAAGAATTGTTGATCTCGTTGGCAAGCCGAATTTAAACGTTGAGGACAGCGGCGGGCCGCCATCCTACCGGCCTGCGTCGCGCGAGGGTGATGCGCCTCGGCCTAGCTACGCATTGCGCTGCGGATGCCACGGCTGCATGCGAGTTGGTAGCATGCGCATCCCGACTTCCCTGTTGCTCTTCAAAAGTGACTTCCCACGACTTCACCACCGCGCCGAACGACGCCTACATAGCGGTCGGCGCCCATCCCCCGGGGCGGGGCTGGTTCGCCTTCGACGTGCTGATGCCCCGCGCCCGCAAGGGCGAGGCCAGGCTCTTCGCCATGACGCTGTGGAACTCCCACGCCGAGGGCCGGGACGAGGTCCGCCCGATCCGCAGAGACATCGCGTCTGGGGATTACTGGTACCGCGTGCCCCGCACTCGGGACGGCGCCAATCCGCTGAAACGGAAGGCCTTGTGGAACGGCATCGATCTCGCGCTCAAATTCGGCTTGCCCAAGGTCGCCATCCTCAAGGACCGCGTGAGCGGGCAGTGTTCGCTGGACTACGTCTTCGACATCGTCGACGTCCGGTACGAAGAAGACGGTTCCGCCTTCTGGCTGAAGCTGGGCACGAGAGGTGGCGACATCGGCACCGACGTCGAGCCGATGGATCTCGACCATTTGGGCGGCTTGCCCGAACGCGATCCTCTGTCTGGCCCGGCAGCGCCCGGCGCCGATAGCCGGAAAGACCCGCTATCCACAGACCAACTCGAAGCGGCTTGCGAATTGGCAAGGCAGGTATACGAAGGCGCCATGCCTGCGCCCGACGCCATGGCCCAGCTGCACGAGGAGCAGGATATCAAGGAGCGTACCGCGGGCGTTCTCCTGAATAACTACTGGTGCCTCGCGACCGGCACCGAGATCCGCTCGCCAATGAGCGCTGAAGGGTTGGCCATCTTCGCCGACAACGTGATTGCGATCGAAGGCACGAGTGCGTTGCCCAGGGTCATCAACGCTATCGGTGGCTTCATCTCCTACGCTAGCGGCCAGTGGAAATACGAGGCCCATGGCATCCGTGAGCTGCTCGACCGGCTCCAGGCGGATGTGGCGCTGAGCGCGAAGCTGGATGTGATCGAGACGGCGTTCGCCGAAGAGGACGCCGACTACAGGCACGATGGGACGTCGTCGACCGTGCGAAGGGAGGCATGGGCGCGCGGACCGCAGCATGCCGCTTTCAGGCGCCAGCTGGTCCGGCGGTGGCAGGACGCATGTTCGGTCCACGGCGTAGCCTGTAACGGCCAGCTTGTAGCTTCGCACATTGTGGCTTGGAGCCTCGACGAATCGCTGCGCGGCGATCCGGACAACGGGCTGCTACTCTCCGTTCCGCTCGACAGCCTGTTCGACCGCGGGCTCATATCTTTCGACGACGACGGTGTGCTGGTTAGGTCGCGCGTACTCGAGGCCAGGACAGCCGAGCATTTCGGCATCGTGACCAGCTTGCGCTTGGACTGGGATCGCATCACCCGCCGCGCCCGGGACAGGGTTGTGACCAACCTAAGAAGACATCGAGAGCGTCATTCGGCCACTCACGGCTACGCTGTCTAGGGCCGGCCCTCGCGACAAGGACCCACACCAGTCCACCGATTCATTCACGCTTGCCGAACGACCCCCGCATGTCGATCAAGCATCTGCAGCCTCCCCCGCCCGGCTAGTGCCGCGCGTTTGTTTCTGCTCGGTTGCCCGGGCGTACGGGGCGTATCGCTTCGGAATTCAAAGCGAAATATGGTCCACCGCGGCGCTCCGTCGCGAGCTCCCGTTGCCGGGTGACAACGCGAATGTCAGCTCTAGGTCGACTTACGTACGGCAATCCGGATACGGTTATTGGCCAAGAGCCATTCATGCGAAAGAGCCGACCGACGTCAACCGCTGCATTTCGAACAATGGCGGCCCATCGCGTGAGTGGCGGCTATTCAGCAAAACCTCCTGTTGGAAAGGCGGTCGTGACGGGCGGGACACGTGCAGAGCGGGAGCTAGAAAAACGCCCCGTTTTGCTAAAGCGTGCGATAGGCCCCTAGGTTCGCTGCTCCTTTCCGCCGCTCCTCCTCCAGCACCTGGACCAAGCGTTTGAAACGCTCGTACTCTCGCTGCTCGAGGCCACTTCGCTCTCCGCATGCACTGCTTCATTGAACGATCTTCAGTAAAGCATGGAATGGTGCGTCACCCGCAGTCGCTTCACTGGACCCTCTCATCCGGCCCAACAAACCAAAATTGGGGACCTCTCGCTTGAAGGCCTTCGTAGAGTCCGACATGTCGGTACCGAGCCAAAGGATCGAGGTAGTAGGCGTGTCCGGGCGTGTGGAAGCCATCTGGCATTGTGAATCTAAGACCGGCCGCGTTCAGAATTTCATCTTCAGTAATGGAAATTGTTGCGCGCAAGCAGAAGGTCCTCAACAGCTTCTCAATCTCGGCCGGGGGCGTGCCATGACCGACGCGTTTGACGAGAAGGTTGTAGATCACATTGTTGGGCACTACATGTTCATGCCTGAGGTTAGCCCTGCAGAAACCTTGATACTGCGCGCGACTGCCGATCTGTTGGGCATTGATCACAGTTGCAGCGGCGACAGATCTGAAATGTGCGCAGAGATGCCAGTGTGACGATTCGCTGGCTTGCCGAATCAACATGGCGACGGATGCCTTGAGCTTTGGATGCGCGAGCAGATCGTTCTGTGCCAGCGCAGCGATCGCTTGGGCGGTTACTTCGAAGCGATCGATTAGATTTTCTTCGTCAGCCTCCGCACCCATCTGCAAGACTGTTGCCGGATCCCGCTGGTTCCTCATGCCAGCGATGCGCCAATACCCTTCCGTTTGTGCGACGACTTCAAGTCGATGCTCGATGATGAGGTGCAGAATGTGCTGCCTCCAACTGGATCTTACCTCCGACATTTCCGCAGTCGTCGCACCGGCCAAAAGGCGGCGATCCAATTCGCCCCCTAAAAAAGTGTGACGCAGCCAACTCGTTTCGGGGACCGCGCCGGTCTCGTCAAACTGTTGCACCAGCTCCATCGTCTTTTGCTCATCGCCGTCCATATATTTCGTCAAAACAGTTCCTTGCGAATCGAAGTTGGGACTTTTCCGCTGCTCCCGGCGACTGGCCCGATTGCATGCTTCACGTTACGGTCCTAGTAAACGCTTGGGTCGACGTAGTTCCAACGCGTCGCCAAAGCCGCGCAGCCACCAACGCAGCTGCTGTGACTCTACGACGGTGGCCGTGAATTCAAAGCGACCGTCCGCAAGAATTCGGTGCTGCTGGTCGCGCGCGAGGGGCGACTCCGTGAGATGCAGGGCGGCTTCTTTGGGAAGCCGAAACGCCAGCGCAATGCGTCGACCGGCGCCGAAGCCGAAACGGCCTTCATCGTCGAAGCGCTGCAGGTCGAAATCCGTCGGGCGTAGGAAGGCCAGCCCGCTGTCGAGCGCCGAGTGGAGCCGGTGCAGCGCCAGCGAGCGATCGTCGTCATACCCTTCGAACCGGCAGACCAGGAAGAGCCTCGGCCCCTGCTGCGCCAAACCCAGCGGCATAACCCGACCCTGCGTGCGCTTGCCGGCCGCGTTGCCGTAGACGATGTCCAGCCAATGATCGGCATACAGCGAGTTGCTCACGGCTTCAAAAACTTCTGGCGCGACGCGCGGCGGCAGTAGCGGCTGTGTGGTCCCGACGACACGCACCTTGTCGAGCCAGTCCCGCGCGCGACCGCGCTGCTGGTGCGGCCCGAGCTGTATGCGGGCCTGCTCGAAGAATCCCTGCATCGATCGCATGAGACCCGCCGGCAGCAGGCTTCGAAGATGCTGCTCCGCCAGCGACAGCAGCACCGACTCCTGCTCGTTGAGGTGGGAGACCGAGAACGCCTGCGAGTGCGACTTCCATCGGTAGCCGTACGGCCGGCTGCGGTCGTCCCGCTCGATGTCGAAGCGGGCGCTGAGCGTCTCGAGCAGCCGCTGGATGCTGCGGACGTCGCGCACGAATCCTGCTGCGCCGAGCTGCGCCTGCAGCTCGGGCGCTGAGATCTTTCCGACACGAGGGATGCGCTTGAGCAGCTCAAGCGACATCGACAGCGTTTCCAGGTTGCTCGCGCGGGATGGCATCGTCTTTTCCCTTCAGGACGCGGCGGCGATAGGCTCAGCCGCGAGCAGCAGCCGGGCCGCAAGCGCCTGCTCTGCAGCCGAGGACATGACCAGGTGCAACCGAGACTGGGCGCGCGTCATGGCCACGAACAGCAAGCGTGCTCGCTGCTCGTCGAGCACGTCGAAATCCATCTCGCAAACAATGACGACCGGTGCCGACTGCCCCTTAAACCGATAGATCGACTCTGCAAGCAATTCACCATTCGACCACAGCGGCGCCTCCGCGCTGTCGAAGTGACCGGTGAAACGCGTCAGCTGCCACGGCCCGAGCGTGTCGCGTTGCAGTAATGCAGACCGCCGCCGTCCCGCGAAGCTCACGATGGCGATGTCGGCCAATGTATGACCTTGCTGCAACAGCGTTGCCACGATGCGCTCGACCTGGCGCAGCCCACCCGCATCGTCTGGAGCGTGCACGTGCAGGTCGGGTAGTTCGCCCGTGTCGGGCCCTCGCGCCACCACGGGCACCGGCGTGAGGCCCAGCAGGTTGATCGTTTCAACGATGCGTTGCGGGCTGCGGAAATTGTCGTGGCAGTCGATGCAGGTCGCGTCGGCCAGTTCGAACGACGCCTTTCTGTAGATGGCTTGGGATGCATCACCCAGCACGTAGAGCCGCCCACCCGGCTTGAGGCGCGGCCAGAGTGCCTCGACCCACTCGCCATCGAGATCCTGCGACTCGTCGATGATCAGTAGGTCAAGCGTCGGTGCGACGTCGACGTTTGCTGCGACCAACGCGTCAAAGCCACGTCGAAACACCGTGGCGTCGTTGCCGAAGTCGGGCCTCTCGCCGGTTGCGCGCAATGCGGCAATGCCAAGCTCGTCCACAGTGGCGACTTCCGCGCGCACCGGGGCCAGGCGGGCGATGTGATCGGCCAGCGGCCGGTTGAAGCACACGTAGCGGGCGTGCTCGCGACGGCTATCAGCGTCCTTGAGCAGTGCCAGCGCCAGCTGCGTCTTGCCCGATCCCGCGGTCGCTTGGACCACGTAGATGCCGGAGGGCGAATGCACGCGGGGCACCCAGGTCGCTAGGCCCTCGGAGAGCCGACGGGTGACGGCTTGGCGCTGCCCCTGGCGGCAGGCTGCATCGGCCACGACGGCAAAGCGATTGGTCAGGAAGTCGTGCAGGCGATCGAGCGCTTCGCTTGCAATCGGAGTGTGGACGCAGGCGCCTGCCAGCAGCCCGCCGATCTGGTCGAGCTGGCTCGCGTCGATGATGCGCTCGCGCGGGTAGCCGATGGTGCCCTGCCCTACCCTGAAATCGGGCAGCAGCAGGAAATGGGAGACGCGGACCTCGCCGAGATCCGCATCGCGCAGGCGCCCAATCAAGCCCTGCCATTGTCCGTGGGCTTGGTGCGCAAGGTTCTTTTCCTTCCCACCGTAGCGCTTGAAGATCCCGCGTTCAGAGAGATCGACCTCGCCAGCCTTGACCTCGAGTACCGCCAAGTGTCCGGACGGGAACACCGCGACAGCATCGAGTTCGCCGTAGCGCTGCATCGCCCCATAAACGCTCGACATGGACACGCCGTGGTAGATCCGGCAAGCGGCCGGAAGTGCCTGCGCGAGCAGTGCCAGCATCTCATTTTCACGGTACTGTCCCGCGTCCAGCGCGCGGCGAATCCCAGGGTGCAGTTCGGCCATGCGGCACTCTAATGCCGGCTCGCGCGGCGCCTGATCGCTCGCTTTCGCAAAGCGTGCAAAACGCCCGCGAGCGACACATTTTGTCGCCTCGGCTGGGACACTGGAGATCTTCCAAGGAGATCCATTGCCCCGTCAGAACATCGTTTGGTCGCCGAGCCAACGCAATCTCGCCAGTGTCGTCAACAGCCGGGTTTGCCTTGCCATCCTGCGCATCTTTCGCGAGGTGCGATTGGGCGTCGAACGCCATGCATTCGACGTCATCGTGCGGCCACTGTGGCCGGCGCTGCGCCTGGAGCAACGCGCCATGCAGGCAGCGCTCGCGTCCAGTGTGGGGACGGCACTGATCACCGCGCCGCGCATCGCGATCCTGCCCGACAGCAGCGCCGAGGAGGCCGAGACCGAGATGCCGGCGTGGCTCGCGGCGATGAGTGAACCGCGCGCGGTGCTGCCGCTGGACCCGCCTGACAGCGATGCCTTCCTTAAGGTGCTGGGCTCCGCGTTGGTCAATGACCGAGCGGACTTTCGGGCCTTCTTCGACGCCGCCGAGCAGCGCTTGGAGCGCCGCGCTGCGCAGCCGTTGGCCCTGGACCGCAACATCGACTGGCTCGGCACCCTTCTTGGCCTGAGCGAACTCGAGAAGCGCGTGCTCGCGCTGTGCGCCGCGCTTGAACTCGGGAGCATCACCCGCGATATCCTGACCTGCGTCGGGCGGACCGTGCGTCGGATCCGCGCGCTGGGCGCCGCCTGCCGCAGCACCGACGATCACGATCTGGCCGCCGTCGTGGGGCGCCAGGGAACCCTGCAGCACAGCGGTCTGCTGCGTCCGGGCGATCGGTCAGACAGCGACCTGGACGATCTGCTGCGCCTGTCGCGCCTCGGCTCGCTGCTCACGACGACGCGGTTCGAATCGATCGAAGCCATGGCACGCGTCGTCCTCAAGTCACTGCCAGCGGCGCGCGACTCGTTGCACTGGCCGCATCTTGCAGATCGCACCGGCCTTCTTGCGGACATGCTGCGCAACACCGTTCGCAACGGCGAGGTCGGCATCAACATCCTGCTGTACGGCGCACCGGGCACAGGCAAGACCGAATACGCGCGCCAGCTGGTGCGCCGAGCGGGCGCATTGGGATTCGGGATCGACGAGTGCGACAATCGGCAGCGCGCCGCGTCGCGCGACGAGCGCCTGGGCAGTCTGCGACTGAGTGACATCTTTGCGCCGGTCGGCAGGAGCGTGTTGGTGCTCGATGAGGCGGAGGACATCTTCCGTAGTGACTACACCAGCCCGTTGCAACGTGTGATGGGAGCCCAGGAGGACAGCAAGGCCTGGATGAACCAGCGCCTCGAATCGAACCGCGTCCCCGTCATCTGGATCAGCAACCAGATCGAGCACATTGACCCGGCCTACCTCCGGCGCTTTACCTACTGCCTCGAGTTTCCTGTGCCGCCTCGCGAACAACGCCGCGACATCGCTCGAACGCACCTGGCGCCAATCGGGGCGTCGGACCGCCTTATCGAGGAGGCCGCAGCCCATGCGACGCTGCCGGCGGCGCTGCTTGCCTCGGCAGCCCGCTTTGCGACGCTGAGCGGCGCGGGCGCTGAACGCGTCGACGGCGCGGTCCGACTGATGCTGGCCGACCAGCTTAAGGCCATGGGCCAGCCATTCAGGCACTCGGTGGTCGACTGTTCGACGCGATTCGATCTTGCCTATCTCCACGTCGCGGGCAGCGTACAACCTGCGCCGATGATCAGTGGGCTCGCGCGAATAGGGCGCGGCAGCGTGCTGCTGGCGGGGCCGCCGGGTACCGGCAAGACCCAGTTGGCGTCGCGGATTGCGCGCGAATTGGGCCGCGACCTGGTCTACCGCACGGCCGCAGACATCAATTCGAACTGGTATGGAGAGAGCGAGCGCAATGTGGCCGAACTATTTACGCAATGCGATCCCCGAGGCGAAGTGCTCTTCCTGGACGAGGCTGACACGTTGCTCGGCGATCGCGGCACGACCACGCACCGAGCCGACCGAGCTGTCACGGCGGAGTTCCTGCGTCGCGTCGAGGCGTTCGACGGCGTCTTCATTTGCGCCACCAACCATGCGAGCGCATTCGACGCGGCACTCATGCGTCGGTTCGTCTTCCGGCTTGAACTCCTGCCGCTCACCGCGGTGCAGCGCGAGGCGCTGTTCCGGGAATGCATCGGCGCCGCGGGAGGCGGTGCGGCGATCGATGACAGCCCGCTTCAAGATATGCCGCGAGGCAGGCTGCAGCAACTTGATCGGTTGACGCCAGGCGACTTTGCTAACGTCGGCAAGCGCTTTGCCGCGCTGGGTCTCGCCGGAGGCGTGGACGCCTGGATCACCGAGCTCGAGGCGGAACATCGCGCCAAGCCCAACAGCGCCCGCAGCGCCATCGGCTTCCTGTGACCTGAGGCACGATTTCAGCCGCTCGTACCACTGCAAGCCAATACTATGAAGATCGAAGTCATGATCGGCGAGATCGCCAGGTTGGCGGACGCGCAGGCCTTAATCAACTCGGACAATGCCCGAATGCGGTTCGGGCCGGGCATTGCCGGCGAGATTCACACCGCAGCGGGCCCGGCGCTGGAGGCGTTCTGCGCACCGCTTGCTCCGCTGGGGCTGAGCGCGGCCGTAATCACGCCGAGCTTCCAGCTCGCCCCCCATCCGTGGGGCGTGGACGTGCGCGCACCGCACTACCTGCATGACGACGAACTTAAGACCCACTACGCGTGCGCCATCCGCTCAATGATGGACGTGTTGCACGCACATCGCATTGAATCCGTCGCGGTGCCCGCGATCGGCGCCGGCGTGTTTCGCTTCCCGCTTGTCCTGGTCGCATCGATCATGGCCCGGGTCGTGCGGGAATCCGTCCTTTACGGCAGCGCTCGTTGCGCGTCTGCGTCGTGAATGCGCCAATGTGGGCGGTCTTCCAGGACGAGTTTGACGAGCTCGGAGCCGCCGGAGGTGGCACATGAGTTCAGATGGCGGCTCACCGGCGGATCCGCCCATCGTCACGCATGTGGCGTTTCTGCTCCGGGGCTCGGAGGGGCCAGCTTGGGACGAGGAGGACATATCGGCAGCCCTGCGCGGTGGCGCAGCCATTCGCCACGCGCGCTGCGCGTGCGGCGGCAACTTGCGCGACGCGTTTGCGGATGCGCTCGAGGCCTGCGGACTACTAGAAGGACAAAGGGTCCGTGGGGCCGTGGCGTTGCTTCAAGTCGCGATGTCAGCTTCCATTCATCGCAGCCATCGGGAGTTCATAGGGGCCATGATCGATCGGTTCGGAACCCAGGCAAATTGTTTGGCCGTGGTGCGGCGGGTCGTCGCCTCGGATTCGGCGCCGATCCTCGATCTTTGGCTTTCCGTGGAGGAGAAGTCATGAGCCGTCATCAGGTCGGCGACGCATGTCTCGGCGAATCGTGCCTTATTTCACAGCATGAAGATGTTGGATGTGGCCCGTGACGCATACCGTCCCACCACCGCATGCTTGGGGGTTGTTTCGCCATTTGCGTTCTGCTGAAATGCTTGCGCAGTTCGGCGTGGAAGAGACGGGCTCGCGACGGCATTTGGGCCGTTGCTGGACGCATCACGTGCTGGAGTACAGAGGAAGAACGTGATGAGAGCACCCACCCGAACCACGGCCGTCGTCTATGGCCGCCTGCAGTCAAGAGAGCTGAGACTTGCCGCAGCGCGCAACCGCGTTGCAGGTCTTCAGGTCATGACCATGGAGCAATTGGCGTGCCGGTTGGGGGGTGGATTTCGCCGTCCCATCGACGACGAAGCGCTTCGGAAAGCCCTGCAAACTGCGCTCGCGGACACCGCGCTGGGCGAACTCGACAAGATCAAGCTGCTCCCTGGCATGGTGGATGCCTGCGTGGGCACGTTGCGCAAGGTCTGGACGGCGCGCATCGATCTCGCCAACGCCGGAGACCATCCGCGACTGGCTTCGCTTGCGGCCTTGGAAGGTGCCGTGCTGGCCGGATTGCCCCCCGGCATGAAGCGTCCCGGCGAACTCGTTGACGCTGCCTTGTCGCGCATTCGGCATGCGCCAACCGTTCTCGGATGCATCGACGTTCACGGCATGACGGAAATGGAGCCCTGCTGGCGCCCGTTGCTCAGTGAGTTGGCCGCGGTCACGGCGGTTCGATGGCACGCCGGGCCACGCTTCGTTCCGCACTGGCTGGCCGGGACTGGCGTGAAGGTCTTGACCGCCGAACCAACGACGCCCGGGCGCGAGACGGTGAGCGCGGCATCGGCACTGCACGAGGCATTGGAAGCGATACGCTGGGCGCGTCGACTGATTGCGAGCGGCGAAGCCTACCCGCGTGAGATCGCGATCGCATCCACATCCCCAAGTGAATTCGACGACCACTTTCTCGCTCTGCGGGCCGACGCGAACATGGACCTGCACTTCGTCCACGGCATCAAGGTAACGGCGAGCCGCGAAGGCCAGGCCGCCGCTGCGCTCGCAGACATCCTGCTGCGCGGGCTGACACAGCGCCGGTTTCGCCGCTTCGTGGCGCTCGCGCAGGCTCCCGATGGTCCCTTCGCAGGATTTTCGGGAAGCTGGCTGAAGATCCTGCCAGCCGATGCGCCGCTGTCGTCAGAGCAATCGTGGCAGAAATTGGTCGCGGGCCTCCCGGCACATTCCTGGCCGGATGGCGCGGATATGACCGTCCGACTGCGCGAGATTCTTCGGCTGCTCCACTTGGGTCACTCGGGCGCAGATGCTGCTGGAACCGCGCTCCTTCGCGGTCGAGCTCTGGCCATCTGGAAGAAAGCACTCGCCGCCGGCCCGGCAGCATCGCTGGACCTCACGTTGCAGGAGATGCGCGAGGACGATGGATTCGAGGCGTGCGAGAGCGTTATCTGGCTGCCTGCCGCGCATCTCGCGGCGGCCCCGCGGCCGTTCGTCAGGCTGCTGGGCCTCAACTCGTCGCGCTGGCCGCGACGCCAGTCGGAAGACCGGCTGTTGTCGGACCACATCGTTCCACGCGAGACGCTTGAACCGCTCGCCGTTTCGGAAGCGGACCGGAGGGACTTCGAGACGATCCTGCGCACGGCAACGCGCCAGGTCGTCCTGTCCTATGCGCGCCGGGATGGCGAGGGACGTCTGCTGGGCCTGAGCAGCCTTCTCCACGCCATGCCGACGCCCATCTATCTTCGACGCCACCGTCGCGCTGACCACGCGTTCAGCGAGTCCGACCGGTTGGCGGCAAGGCCCGAGGAATTCGCCACGGCAGCGCAGGCCGTAAGCGCTCTGCGTTGCTGGACTGGTTGGTGGAAGACCGACCTGACGGCAAACGACGGTCGCGTGCGTGCGGAGCATCCAGTTGTCCTCGCTGCTCTGGATCGCCGGCAGTCTGCGAGCTCGCTTTCGCTGATGCTGCGCAACCCGCTGGGCTTCGTCTGGCGGTACGGGATGAAGCTCAAGGCACCCGAGCTTTCTGAAGAGCCTCTGGTTCTGGACGCGCGTGAGTTTGGCAATCTCGTGCATGCCGTGCTCGACTTGGCGCTGCAGGTCACCGTGGCCCAGCAGGCCTCAGGACATCCCGTCGACATCTCGGCCGCCGTGGCTGCCGCGCTCGCAAAGGTTCGCTCGAACTGGGAAGCGGCCCATCCGGTACCGCCCGACTTCATCTGGAATCGCACGCTGGCGAATGTCGGTGAGCTGGCGTGGCAAGCATTGATGTTGACGCACCGGCACGCGGCCGGCTGGATGTCCTTCAGCGAAGTCGCCTTCGGCGGCGTCGAGCCCAAGACAGTCGCTGCACTGCCGTGGGACCCCGCACGCGAGGTGATCGTTCCGAAAACACCGTTTCGCGTGGGCGGCTACATCGACCGGCTGGACCTCGAAATCGGAAACGCTCGCGCCATCGTGGTCGACTACAAGACCGGCAAGGCGCGGAAGGATTTTGTTCTGGATGGCGGAAAAGAACTGCAGCGCTGCCTGTACGCCTTCGCGGTGAAGGCGCTACTCGACCCTGCCGTCGTGGTGGCGCCCTCCCTGCTGTACTTGCGCGTACAACACTCGATGCCGATGGCCGACCCAGGCGCGGCGCTGGCTGCGCTGCAGAAGTACCTAAACATCGCGAGGGTCAGTCTCGTTGCGGGCAATGCAGTGCCTGGCATCGATGCGGCCGGCACATACGACGACCTGGCGTTTGCACTGCCCGCAAACGCCGCAGCGAGCTACAACAGGCGCAAGCAGCAGGCGGTATCCGACCTGCTGGGCGATGCAACGCTGATCTGGGAGGCCGAATAATGGCGAACGCACCTTTGGCAGATGCCGTCGCGCGCCACACGGCGTTGACCGATCACGATCGAACGCTGCTCGTCGAAGCCGGAGCCGGCTCCGGAAAGACGGCAGTTCTCGCGGGCCGCATCGCGATGCTGTTGCTGCAGGGGAAAGCGCCTAAGAGCATCGCTGCAGTCACGTTCACCGAACTGGCTGCTAGCGAGTTGCTGCAGCGGGTGCGTCACTTCGTGGCCAGTCTGTTGCGCGGCGACATCCCGCTCGAGCTCCGCCTCGTGCTTCCCGACGGTCTGAACGAGGTCCAGCGCCAAGCGTTGCAACGTGCGCAGACTCACATCGACGACGCGACCTGCTCCACGATCCATGGGTTCTGCCAGCAGCTGATCCGTCCCTATCCCGTCGAGGCCGATGTCGATCCGGGTGCCTCCATCATGGATGCCGACCAGGCCGCGTTCGCTTTCGACGAGGTCGTGGACGGCTGGCTGCGCACGGAATTGCGTGCCGACGCCGAGGGAGTCCTTGCCGAGTTGATGCTGGCGGATACCGAGGCAACACTCGCCACGGTCCGATCGGTTCTCAAGCACCTGAAGGCGAACGAGCAGGTCAGGGCGCCCGAAGTCGGATCGCTGATGGAGGCGCAGAGCGCATTCAAGGCGGCGGCCAAGAGCTTCTCCCGTGTTCCAGTTGGGGCAGGATTTTCGGAGCCGGAAACCGCGGAAGCCATCGCAGCGTTTGCCGAGATGATGGATGGCCTCGACCGCTTCAACGTCGGCACGGCAGCCGGGGTGGTTGCGCTCTTGCAATCGAAACCAAAGGATGTCTTGTGCACCAGTGCCGGCAAGTTCAAGGTCTTCAAGAAGAAGGGCAAGTGGGAGCAAGCTGCCAAGGCTGCAGGTCTGTCGACCGCGAGGGGCTCGCATACGGCAGCTGAGGCCGCTAATGCCTACGCTGGTTGCTGCGAAGCGTGGAACACACTGCTGGCGGCCTCCTCTGCATGGGTTGCAGGCGAGTTGCTGCCCGTCCTACGACCGGCGGTCGAGCGCATGCAGGAATTCAAGCGCGCCAAGGCGCTCATGGACTTTGATGACCTTCTGAGGTCGGCACGCAACGTGCTGGGTCGCCACCCAGCCGTTCGAAAGGCGCTTGCGGCCAAATACCGGCACGTGCTGGTCGACGAATTCCAAGACACGGATCCAGTACAGACGGAGATCTTCTGGCGGCTGTGCGGTGATCCGCCAGATGGCGACGACAGTGCTGATTGGCGGCAGTTTCGGATTCGCCCTGGTGCCCTCTTCCTCGTGGGCGACCCCAAGCAGGCGATCTATCGCTTTCGAGGCGCCGACGTGCTTGCCTATCTCGAGGCGCGCGAGGCCCTGCGCGTACAGGATCCGGGCAGCATCCTCTCGATCGCCGTAAACTTTCGATCGTGTCGCCCCATTCTGGCCCACGTCAACCAGCGTTTCGCGGCGCCACTTGCGCTTGCCGGCCAGCCTGGTTTCATCGAGTTGCAGGCCTGGCATCCCGCGCGCGAGGGCGGGCCCTGCGTCACGGCGCTCGACGTTATGGTGGCCGATGCGAGCGGCAAGGCGAATGCCGAGGCCATACGAAACGGCGAGGCGGAAGCGGTCGCGCGCCTATGCGCCAGCCTGATCGGCAACGAACTTATCAAGGATTCAAATTCGGGCGAACGGCGGCCGTGTCGCCCCGGTGACATCGCGCTGCTCGCGCCAACGGGCGCAGACTTGTGGAGGTACGAGCAGGCGCTGGAGGACCTTGGCATCCCGGTCGCAACGCAGGCCGGCAAGGGATTTTTCAGACGGCAGGAGGTGCAGGATCTGATCGCGCTCACCCGGGTGCTTGCCGACGCGCGGGACAGTCTGGCGCTCGGGGCGCTGCTTCGGGGCCCCTTGATCGGTCTCACCGACGAGGAGATTCTGGACGTGCTCTGGAATCTGCGGGATGCAGACACGGACTTGCCCGCCGCGCTCAGCCTGAACATGGATGTCGCACGCATCGAGGATCCGCTTGTTCGCAACGTCGTCCAGCGTCTGCAGGGGCTGAGGCGGCGGTCGCGCAGCACGACGGCGCACAACCTGCTCGCGCAGGCGATCGACGAACTGCAAGTCAGGCCCGTACTGATGCAGCGCAGCGGCCGCCAGGCAGAGCGCGCGTTGGCAAACGTCGACTTGTTTCTGAACCTCGCCCGTGCCTATGACGTCCGAGGCCTGACTGCGTTCTCGGACGTCGTGCGTCTGGCGTGGGAAGACGAGAGCCGTGCGGTGGAAGGGCGACCGGACGCCCAGGAAGAGTCTGTAGCGTTGCTCTCCATGCATGCGGCAAAGGGACTCGAGTGGCCTGTGGTCGTGCCCATCAACGGTGCCACAGCGACCATGGCGCCTGATCGAATGGTGCTTTCACGCACCGACGGCACGCTGTATTTCCCAATCTTGGGCGTGGCCCCTACGGGTCACGAGCAAGCCCTGGCCTTGGAAGCGGCCGAGCTCCAACGCGAGCGCGTGCGACTCTGGTACGTGGCTGCCACGCGCGCACGCGAGCTGATGATCCTTCCCCGCCTGGACGTGAGCGCTTCGGGAAACTCTTGGAATGCGATCGTCGACCTGGGACTGGCGGCACTTCCCGGCGCTCCGATCCCGACGGACCTTCCGGCAGTGGTGCCGGGCCCGCTGGAGGCGACGAACACGCAGAGCCGAGATGCATTTCAGGAGGAGGCCGCGCGGATTGCGGCAGCCGGTCACGCCATCGTCTGGGCGGTCCCCAGTCGCGAAGAAACCGCCGCGACGCCCCTTCTGCGTGAGGAAACACCACAGGTCTACGTCACCGCTGCGGGCCATCCGACAGAGCCGCCAGAGGATTTGCCGGCAGCCCAGGGCAGCCGCGAGCGCGGGTTGATCTTGCACAAGCTGCTTGAGGAGGTTCTGACAGGCGAGACGTCCGATGATGCTGGCGCACTGGCTGCGCGAGCCGTCGAACTGTCCGAGATGCTCGGCACGGTTATCTGCGAGGACCCTGGGCAGGGCGTCTCAGCCGTCGAGCTCGCAGCCACTACGCGCAAGGCGCTTGCGATCGATGTCGTCGCGGCCCTGCGGCCGAGACTGGTTCCAGAGTTCAACGTCTATGCGTCCAGCGATCTTGATGGCAAGGAGCACGTTCGCGCGGGCATCGTGGACGCGATCGCGTATGGCGACGACGGGGCGCCTCTGGCCGTTATTGACTGGAAAAGCGATGTGGCGCCGACGGCGGAGGTCGTGGCCCACTACAAAGCGCAAGTCCGATCGTATTTGGACATGACCGGAACACTCAAGGGATACGTCGTTTTTGCAAGCACCGGGATCGTCCACGAAACCACGCCCACGAACTTGCTTTGACTGTTTGCCAAACAACCAGGCGCAAATTCCAAGGACCTCATCGTCGTGCAACCCCAAACTGATCATTCCCAGTCCTCATACACAAGAGAGAGATCCAACGTTTTGCTTTGGGCAGCAGGAGTCATCCTTTTCGTGGGACTGGGTTTCGGAATCGCGTCGTTCATCGCGGCGCGAGATCGGCCTCAGGTTCAGACAACCGACTGGCCGCGCAAGCCGCTGCCCGTCGATCGAGCCTTGGCTGCCAATACAAGCGCCATTGCCACAGCATTCAACAACTTCGAACAAACCCGCAGGGACATCGACCGACGCTATCTTGAAAGACTGATCGAGAGCGATCGAGATGCAGCAGAGTTGGGTTCCAGCACTGCGACCCTTGCGCAAACGCTCCGCCTGAAGGCCGCCGGTAGTTTACGAGGCGAGGACAAAACGCGCGAATACCTGCACGCTCGCCTGAGCCCCTCGATCGACGCCGTCAGGCAGCGCTATCTCAACGAGCTTGCCGCGGCGTTGACACGTTTCGAGATCGAGTTAGAAAAATGTACTGTGGCTCTGGCATTTGACCTTGCAATTGAACTGCCCAGGTCAGATACCACGGCGGTCTCGATGTCCGCGAGTACGACTGCGGAAACTGGAACACCCGGGCTAGGGAAGCTTGGGGTTGCGGCGGCGTTTGGCGCATTGGATGCTTCCGCGATCAGCGGGATCGCCGGCAGAATGTTCATGAAGCAGATTGGTCGCCTAATGGCTGTTCCCGCGATTGCGATGTCAGACGGCCTACTTCCGATTGGCGATCTGATCGCGATTGCCTTTGCGGGCTGGACAGCATGGGACATCTATCACCTTCGCTCACAGTACCAGCGTGAGTTGCTGGCGCAGTTGACCCAGGGACGCAGCGCCTTCGTTCGCGATGTCGATGCCTGGGTGAATCAGCAGGCGGGCGCAATGCGTGGTCGAGCCCTGGCGGCGCGAGACGAGATCTCGCGCAAAGCAATGAAAGAAAACATTAGCACCGGAAGGACCAATCGATGAATAAGTCAGCGATGTTGCGCTTTGGGGCATGCTTGCTGTCCCTCATGACGACGGTCACATCGGCCGGACCTGTTGTCATCGCCGCGGAAGCGGTGGATCGCGCTTACGTTGCGGCGATGCGAGCGAGCGGGGAAAGGCGTGCGGAGTCTGCCGCTGCGCAAGCTGGATCGAAAGCCTCAATCGAACGATTGGCAGCCGTCCACGGCGATCGGGTCCTCGATGTCGTAGGACACAGCGGCATCGAGTTCCTGGAGGCAGCCGGTCGTTACGGAGACGAGTTTGTGCAGATGGCCTTGAGCGCTTCACCGTCAGCTCGTCGCATGCTCGCCATAAATCCAGGCGAGCTGATGCCTCTCGCGAGAGAGTTCGGGGATGCGGCGCTGGAAGCTGAAGCTAAAGCCCCCGGGCTAGGGCGTCGCATGTTTGAAGTCTTCGGGAAAGACGAAGGTGCCCGCCTCGCGGTTGAGGTTCCGGCGTCAGACCTCCCGAGGTTGATCGCCTATGGGGAGAAAGGCACCGACGTTGCCGCCCGGAGCGCGTTGGTGGTTGCCTACCGCAAGGAGGGAGCCTCCCTGTTTAAGCGTATCCCGCCGGGACGGGTGTTGGAATCTGGTCTCACTGCAGCCGTGCTTGTTAGAGCTGTCGGCTCGCTGAGTGTCTACCGCGCAGTGGCAGATTTCATCCGGGAGCATCCGTTTCTTTTCATGCTCGCCGTCGTCCTGAGCGCAGGTGCCTGCATGTTTGCATGGAGACTCTGCAACAAGATTTCGCTTGCAGGGCTCCGCGGGCCCTGAGCTTTCGGCGCGTGATTGGCAGCTGCCTGTCGTTTGGATCGGCCCGGGCCCACGCCCTAAGTTAAAGCAAGCCCACTGAGCCCATGAACGCCGGTGGTTGCTTTCTCGGACGCTGGTGACCCGCATCTAATCGGCAGTTCGCCCGATGCGCCGCGAAATCTCGGCCGCACATTGAAGCAAGGGCTTTGCCACGGCACCGTCGTATTCGCTGTCGAAGGTCGTCGAAGGGCCCATGACCAGAAGTCCTAGGACGATATGGCCTGCGGGGTCGAAGACCGGCGCACACAGCGCATCGATGCCCGGGATCGGATGCCCCTTGGTACGCGACAGGCCATGCTTGCGGATCTGGTTGAGCTCGGCTTCCAGACGGTCCGGCGTGTAGGGGCTGCCCTGCGGCGCTCCATAGCTCGATCGAGCCAGTTCGTTGTCGAGCAGGCGCTCGATGACCTTGGACGGCATATAGGCCGAGAACAAGCGTCCGGTCGCCGTATCGGCCAATGACATGACCGTTCCGGTACGCAGGTTCACATGCAGGGGTTGGATCGGCTCTTCGAGTCGGACGACGGTTGGTCCCAGGTTTCCCCAGACGACCACGGCGACGCTTTGTCCAGTCTCGGTCGCAAGTTCCTCGATGAGTTTCGAAGCCTCCTTGACCGGGTCCATGCGCCGCAGCTTCGACAGGCCCAGCTGGAGGGCCAGCGGCCCCAACTCGTACTGCCCTGCCTCGGTCTGATCGACAAAGCCGACCTTCAGGAAGCTGACCATGTACGGGTGCGCCTTGCCGGCCGTCATGCCCGCGGCTTTCGCCAGGTCTTTCAGCGCGAGAGGCCGGACCTGCTTGGCGAGCTGGAGCAGCAGGGCACTGCCGACTTCGATGGACTGAATGCCGCGCCTGCTCTTTTCCATGGGTCCCAACGCTCGCCAAGAAGGCGTGAGTGTACTCATAGGGTTTTCCATGAAATAGATAGATCGCTCTTGCCGATTCAGATGCGTAGATATTATCAGATGCATTGACAAATATCAGATGTTCAATAGGATGGAGTCCTTTAGACGGAGACATACGCATGGTTCAGGAAATCGTCACGGTCGACGTGCTGGTCGTCGGGTCTGGGGCATCTGGCATGGCGACCGCGGTGACCGCGGCGTCGCAAGGACTCAAGGTCTTGGTGGTCGAGAAGGAAGCCAAATACGGCGGGACCACGGCACGCTCCGGCGGCTGGCTCTGGGTACCGGGCACGCACCTCGCCAAAGAGCAAGGCATCCAGGAGCCGGCCGGCGCCGCGAAGGACTACCTGCGGCACGAGGCGACGACCCATTTCGACGAGCGGCGCGTCGACGCCTTCCTGGAAAACGGTCCGAAGGCCATCGAGTTCTTCACAAAGAACACCTGCGTCCAGTTCGACATGCCAGCGGTTTTCCCGGACTACCACGCCGAAGCGACGGGCGGGCAACCCGGAGGTCGTTCGATGGTGACGCGTCCGTTCGACGGCCGCGCCCTCGGCGAGCAGATCAAGAAGCTGGCTTCCCCGCTGCCCGAACTGACGGTCTTCGGGATGATGCTGGGCTCGGGGCCGGAGATCAAACACTTCATGCGCACGTTCAAGTCGCCCGTGTCGTTCGCTTACGTCACGAAGCGGCTCACCAAGCACCTGGTTGATGTCGTCACCCACGGTCGCGGCATGCTGCTGACCAACGGCAACGCCCTGGCCGGCCGCCTTGCCAAGGCCGGCATGGACCTGAAGATCCCGGTCTGGCTTGCCTCCCCGGTCACGCAACTGGTCGTCGAATACGACGGCGTCGCGGGCGCACTCGTCCAGCGCGAAGGAAAAACCGTCAAGGTCCAGGCCACCCGAGGCGTGGTGCTGGCGTGCGGCGGGTTTCCGCACGACATCGAGCGCCGCAAGCAACTTTTTCCGCATGCGCCCACTGGCCGCGAACACTATTCGCCGTCGCCGGAGTCGAACACGGGCGACGGCCTGCGCCTGGCCGAAAGCGTCGGCGGCCGTGTGGACGGCACGATCCCGAATGCGGCCGCGTGGGTACCGGCTTCGGTCACCACGCGGCCGGACGGATCGAAGGGCGTCATGCCCCACTTCATCGATCGGGCCAAGCCCGGCGTGATCGCAGTCACCGCCAAAGGCAAGCGCTTCACCAACGAAGGCAGTTCGTACCACGACTTCGTCCAGGCCATGGTGAAGGCCTGCGAAGGCGAACCGGAAGTCACGGCGTGGCTGATGTGCGATCACAAGGCCCTGCGCAACTATGGCCTGGGCTGCGTGGCCCCTGCGCCCCTGCCCATCGCGCGTCACCTTCGCAGCGGCTACCTCAAGCGCGGCGCGACCATCGAGGAGCTTGGAAAGCAGATCGGGATCGCCCCCGAGGTGCTGCAGGCCACCGTGAGCGAATTCAATGCCATGGCCAAGACCGGCGAAGACGCCGCGTTCGGCAAGGGCAGCAAGGCCTACAACCGCTACCAGGGCGATGCGCTGGTCGTGCCGAACCCATGCCTGGCACCCCTGGAAAACGGCCCGTACTACGCCATCAAGCTCGTCGTCGGCGACATCGGCACCTTCGCCGGTCTCGTCACCGATGAAAAGACGCGCGTGCTGAACGCAGCCGGACAACCAATCCAGGGTCTCTACGCAGTCGGCAACGACGCCGCGAGCGTGATGGGCGGCAACTACCCGGGTGCCGGCATCACCCTGGGCCCGGCCCTGACCTTCGGCTATGTCGCTGCCATGCAGTTGGCGAAGAGCGAGGCGGCCGCCGAAGTCCATTTGAAGGTCGAGCGTCGCGAAGCGGTCGCGATCGGCCGCGAGGCCTGAGGCCTCGAACCCGAAAACGAAGAATCTCATGGCACTGAACAAGAACATCGCCCCCCTGCTCCTAGAAGGACGCCTCGCGCTCATTACCGGGGCGGGCCAGGGCAACGGCCGCACGCTGGCTCTCGGCCTGGCGCAAGCCGGCGCGCGTGTGGTGGTGACGGACATGAACGAGAAGACCGTCGAAGAGACGGCGGCAGCCGTGCGCGAGCAAGGCGGCACCGCATGGTCCTTCGCGCTCGACGTGACGTCGCTGGCAGCCTGCGAGGAACTCTCGCGACGCGTCGAGCAGGAGATCGGCCAGGTCGACCTGCTCGTCAACAACGCCGGCATCATCATCCGGGAAAACACCACCAGCCCAAATGCCGTCGCGAACTGGCACAAAACCATCGACGTGAACGTCAACGGAACTTTCAACGTGACCTTCGCGTGGCTCGGTGCGATCAAGGCGACGAAGGGCAGCATCGTGAACATCGCGTCCATTGCCGCGTACGCGGGTCAGGGCGCAAGCCTGGGCTATTCGCCGTCGAAGGCCGCGATCAAGATGCTCACCCAGTCGCTGGCCCAGGAGCTCGCTCCGAGCGGCGTGCGCGTGAACGCGCTCGCGCCCGGCGTGATCGAAACGCCCATGACCGCGGCGACCCGGCAAGACCCGACCCGGCTGGAATCCTTCATGACGCGCATCCCGATGGGGCGGGTCGGCCAGACCGAGGATCTGGTCGGCCCGGTCATCTTCCTCGCGTCCGACATGTCGCGCTACGTCACGGGCATCACCTTGCCCGTCGACGGCGGCTTCCTCGCCGTCTAGCGTCGGAATCGACGCCAAGGCTCCTTTCCAACCCAAGCATTCATCCAACCCGGAGACAACATGAAATTCAAGCGTCTATCCATCGGCCTGCTCTCAAGCGTGGCTTTTGCCGCGCTGTCGCTGAGCGCTTCCGCCCAGGACATCAAACTCGGCTACAACGGCGACCTTTCCGCGTCGCCATCCGCGCAAAGCGGACAGGCCGCCGTGCTCGGCATGGAGGCGGCCATCGAAGACATCAACGCCGCGGGCGGCGTGAACGGCAAGAAGCTTTCGCTCGTGACGCGCGACGACACCTCGGCGCCGCCGAAGTCGATCCAGAACATGAGCGAGCTGATCGATAACGAAAAGGTCGCTGCGGTGTTCGGCCCGACGAATTCGGGCAACGCCATGGCTTGGAAGCACCTGGCGAACCAGAAGAAGGTTCCGGTGATCGGAAACGTCGGTTCGGGCACGGACATCACGAAGCCGATGAGCCCGGGAGCGGACAACTACATGTTCCGCGTCTCGATGGTCGACCGCGAACAGGTCGCCGCGCTGATGGCCTACGTCAAGAAGAATGCCGACAAGTCGAAGGTCGTGGGCCTCATGGCCGAGACCACCGGCTATGGTCAGGGCGGCCTGAAGGACATGGAAGAAATCGCCAAGCTCCAGAACATCAACATCGCGGCGACCGAGCGCTTCGGTGTCGCCGACACGGACATGACCTCGCAGCTCGGCAAGATGAAATCGGCAGGGGTCGACACCATCGTGGTCTGGGCTCAGGGCACGCCGATCGCGCAGCTGGTTCGCAGCATGGAGAAGATCAACTACTTCCCGCTGATGCTGACTTCCTGGGCAGCCGACAACATCACCTTCTACGACGCAGCCGGAAAAACGCTCGCGGAAAAGCCGATCTTCATGCGCACCATCGGCGATACGCGCACGCCCGCGCAGCAAAAGCTGTTCGATCGCGTCGGCCCGAAACTCAAAGCGCCCGGCTCGTTCTCCTTCGCATTGCACGGCTACGACTCGGTCTTGCTCTACGCGGCCGCTGCCAAGCAGGCCAACAGCTTCGACGGTTCGGCGGTGCGGCTGGCGCTGGAAGACCTGAAGACGCCGGTCAAGGGTTTGCTCAAGACCTATGACAAGCCGTTCAGCAAGACCAACCATGAAGCGCTGACGGCCAAGGACCTGGTGTGGATCCGCTGGAAGGATGGCAAGCTGCTACCTTACTCGGATGCCATCATCGGTACGTTGAACACCGCGGACTTCAAGCAGTAAGCCTTGCACCGGCAAGGCGGCCATGGTGTCGCCCTGCCGATCCACCCGGAGACAACAATGGCGGAAGCGCTCCTGCAGGCGATTCTCAGTGGCCTGGCCGTGGGCGGCGCCTACGCGTTGGTCGCGCTGGGTTTCAGCATCACCTTCACCACCACCAAGACGCTGAACTTCTCGCACGGCGAATTCGTTTCGGCGGGTGCCTTCGTCGGAATGAGCGCGCTTTTCCTGATGCTCGGGCTCCCGGTGACCTCGACGACCTTTGGGGCTTCCTCCCCTGGCGCCGGCGCCCAACTGCTGGCGCTGGCCGCGGCGCTGGGCGTCATGGGGCTTTTGGGCTGGCTGCTTTATCTCGTCGGCGTGCGGCCCTTCGCGGGCCGGCCGGGCATGGCCTGGGTGATGAGCACGCTGGGCTTCGGCGTCATCCTTCAGAGCATCGGGCTGGCGATTTGGGGACCCAAGCCAGTGGTCGTTCCCGCACCGCTCGGAGACGACGTGATCCGGATGCTGGGTGTCGGTGTGCGCCCGCAGGAACTCCTCACGCTGGGCATTGCCGTCGTGATCATGATCGGCTTCGACTGGGTGATGAACCGCACCATGATCGGCAAAGCCATGCGCGCCGTCGCCGCCAACGCCAGCGTCGCCAGCCTGATGGGAATCAACACAAACGCCATCATGATCGGCGCCTTCGTGGTGAGTTCGGCGCTCGCCGGGCTCTCGGGCTTCTTGCTCGCGCCGATCGCACAGGCGTCGTTGTTCATGGGGTTGACGGTGGGCCTCAAGGGCTTCTCCGGGGCCATGATCGGCGGGCTCAACAATCCTCGCGGCTGCGTCATCGGCGGGTTCGCGCTGGGCGTGCTCGAATCGCTGGTGAACCTGTGGCAGGCGCAGTGGCGCGAGGTCGCCGTCTTCGCGCTGGTCATCGTGGTCCTCGCCTTTCGCCCGACCGGCTTGTTCGGCAAGCCGATGGTGGAGAAGGTATGAAGCATCTTGCCGGCGTCGTGCTGGTCGTCTTGGCCCTGATCGGCGCCACTTCCCTGCTCGGGAACGACTATTACCTTCGCATCGTCTTCATGATGTGCGTCTACTACCTGTGCGCCGCCGGCATGAACGTGCTGGTCGGCTACGCGGGCCAGAAGTCGCTCGGCCAGGCCGGCCTTTTCGCCGCGGGCGCCTATGCCGTGGCCCTGCTAACCTCGCGCACCGACATGAGCCCATGGCTGGCGTTGATTGCGGCGGCGGTCATCTCCGGTGTCTGCGGCGTGTTGATCGCCCTGCCTTCGCTTCGCGTCCGGGGGCCTTATCTGGCCATGGTGACGCTGGCGTTCGGCATCGTCGTCGAGAAGCTGGTCGGCGACTGGACCGAGGTGTTCGGTGGCGCGCAAGGCATCTACGGCATTCGCCCGATCACCTGGCGCGGGCAATCCCTTTCGACTTCGCAGTGGGTCTGGTTCGCGATCGTGCTGTGCGCCATCACGCACCTTCTGCTGCGCAATCTGCTCAGGGGCCGCTTCGGCCGGGCGCTGCTCTCGTTGCAGGCCGACGAGATCGCCTCGTCGTCGGTCGGCGTCCGGGTGTATCGGGCCAAGGTGATCGCGTTCGTGATTGCCGCTGTCACTTGCGGCATCGCGGGGGCGCTGGTGGCGCAACAGAACCAGTACATCAACTCGGACTTCATCACCTTTCACCTGTCCATCTTCATCCTGCTGCTCGTGCTGTTCGGCGGCTCGGGCTCGACCTACGGCCCGCTGGTGGGCACGGTGATCCTGACGACGGTGGAGGCGCTGCTCTCGCGCTGGCCGTCCGCGCAGCACTTCCTGTACGGCTTCCTGTTGCTGTTCGCGCTGTACGTCATGCCGGGCGGCGTCGCAGGCATGGTCGGGTCCTGGTTCAAGCGGGAACGCAAGGCGCAATCTTTGCAGCGTTCCGCAAATTTCGAGCTGACTCGGATCGGGCCCGAGGCGAGTGGCGATCTGCTCGTGGTCGAAGGCGTCACCAAGGTCTACGGCGGCGTGAAGCCCGCGCAGGACGTATCTTTCCGACTCCAGCGCGGTCACATCCATGCGCTGATCGGACCGAACGGTGCAGGAAAGAGCACCATGATCAACATGCTCACCGGGGTGGTCGATCCCACGGTCGGGTCGATCCGGTTCCTCGGCAAGGAGGTCCGCGGGAAGCCCGCCCATTCGATCTGCACCATGGGGATGGGTCGGACATTCCAGAACCTTCGCCTCTTCGCCGGCCTGTCCGTTCTGGACAACGTGATGCTGGGCCGGCACAGCCGCATGGACAACGGATTCTTCGCTTCGCTGATGGCCTTGCCCGGAGCGACCCGGCAAGAAGCCGCGACCCGCGAGCGCGCGCTTCAGCTACTCGAGCTGGTGGACCTGGCGCATCTCGCGCATCAACCCGCCGGAAGCCTCCCCTATGGGCTGCAGCGCCGCGCGGAGCTGGCGCGTGCGCTGGCCACCGAGCCGCAGCTCCTGCTCCTGGACGAACCGGCCGCAGGCCTCAATCCCCAGGAGACCGCGGAGCTGGGCCAGCTGCTGGTGCGCATCGGCCAATACGGCGTGAGCATTCTCATGGTCGAGCATCACATGGACCTGGTGATGTCCGTTTCGGATCACGTCATCGTGCTTGACTACGGAATCAAGATCGCGGAAGGCAAGCCCGCCGAGGTGCAGTGCAACCCGCGCGTCATCCAGGCCTACCTGGGCGTGGACGAGACGGCTGCCGAATCGGCGGAAGCGGTGGCCGTATGAGCTGTGAGAACGCAATCATGCTGAAACTCGAATCCGTCAAGGTGACCTATGGCGCGATCGAGGCGGTCAAGGGCGTGAGCCTCGAGGTACGCGCCGGTGAAGTGGTGACTATCATCGGCGCCAACGGCGCCGGCAAGAGCACGCTGCTCAAGAGCATCGTCGGGCTGGAGCCGGTGTCCGGTGGCCGCATCTTCATCGACGGCAAGGACTGCACGCAGGTGCCGCCGCATCGGCGGGTCGGCCTGGGCGTGGCCATGTGCCCGGAAGGCCGCGGTGTCTTCGCCGACCAGACGGTTCGTGAAAACCTGATGCTCGGTGCCTACCTGCGCAGGAAGGATGCACCGGCCATCGAGGCCGCCATCGAGCGCGAGTACCGGCGATTTCCGCGCTTGAAAGAACGCCAGCACCAGCTGTCGGGCACCTTGTCGGGCGGCGAGCAACAGATGCTGGCCATCGCTCGCGCGCTGATGAGCGAGCCGCGCCTGCTGCTGCTGGACGAGCCGTCGCTCGGCCTCGCGCCGCTGATCATCAAGGACATCTTCGAGGCCATCCGGCAATTGCGGAAGTCCGGCCTGACCATCCTGCTCGTCGAGCAGATGGCCAAGCAGGCGCTTGGCGTCGCCGATCGCGCCTACGTACTCGAGACCGGCCTGATCACCATGGAAGGCTCCGGTCGCGAGCTACTCGACGACCCGGCAGTGAGGGCGGCCTATCTGGGCACCCACTGACTCCATCCATCCGACACTATTAAAAGGACCCCTATGAACCCGACCAAGACCTTCGCCAGCCAGGCCGACCTCGAAGAAAAGAAGATCACCTTCAGCCAGATTTCCGAGCACGCCTGGG
>JAHJOG010000294.1 GCA_018820395.1 Gammaproteobacteria bacterium
CCGGCGAAAAAGGTAGCGGCGAAGAAGGCTCCTGCCAAGAAGGCGCCAGCGAAGAAGGCTCCGGCCAAGAAAGCCGCTGCGAAAAAGGCGCCCGCCAAAAAGGCCCCTGCCAAGAAGGCTGCAGCCAAAAAGCCTGCTGCGAAGAAAGCAGCGAAGAAGCCCGCTGCCAAGAAGGCCGCGAAAGCGCCTGCCAAGCCAGCCGTAGCGCCTGCCCCTGCAGCGCAAACGACGTTGAACCCGCAGGCAGCCTGGCCGTTTCCCACGGCCAGCAAGCCCTGAGTCGTTCAGCGGCCCTGAAAGGCAAAAGCCCGGCACCGCAAGGTGTCGGGCTTTTTTTCATCGGGCTTGCGTTCAGAGGCCCAGGCGCTGCCGATCAATCACATAGTTCTGCGGACCTCGCTGCGCAATCTTGATCGCGCCGATACGGTTGCCGAGCGCGGCACAGCGGGCAAGCGGCCAGCCCTGCTCCAGGCCGTACAGCAGTGCACCGCGCCACGCGTCGCCGCATCCCGTCGGCTCGACGACGGCCTCGGGGGTGACGGCAGGCACGTGCTCCCTCTCGCCGCCGGTCCAGATCTCGCAGCCCTCGCCAGCCAGGGTGACGACCAGCCCGCGCACGCGACTCGAGATCTCGGCCAGCGTCCATCCCGTCCGCTGGCACAGCATCTTTCCCTCGTAGTCGTTCACCACCACCCAACTGGCGAGGTCGATGAAATGCGACAGTTCGGCGCCATCGAACATCGGAAGGCCCTGACCGGGGTCGAATACGAACGGAATGTTCGCAGCGGCGAACTGCTCTGCATGCTGTCTCATTGCCTCGCGGCCGTCCGGAGCGATGATGCCCAATCGGATGTCCGCTCGCGCAGCCACCTGCGTGATGTGCGCCTGCTGCATCGCGCCAGGATGGAACGCGGTGATCTGGTTGTTGTCCTTGTCGTTCATGATCATGGCCTGGGCCGTGAACGTGTCGTCGACCTGTCGAACGAATTCCGTGCTGATTCCGAGCGAGCGCAGGCGCTCGAGGTAGTCGCCTCCGTCACTCCCGACCGTGGCCATCGGCAACGCGACGCCCCCGAGCGCATTGAGGCTGTAGGCGATGTTTCCGGCGCACCCGCCGAAGTCCCGACGCAGCCCCGGGACCAGGAAGGACACGTTGAGTATGTGAAGTTGCTCCGGAAGGATCTGATCGGCGAATCGCCCTTCGAAGGTCATGATGGTGTCGAACGCGAGCGACCCGCAAATCACAGCTGCCATGAGAAAAGTACCGTTGGTTAAATATGAAAAGGGCCGTCAGGGATAGAGCGCTTCGACCCGGTAGCCGACGACCGGCGGCAGGCGAGCCAACTCCGGCCCGACGAGCGTCAGCTGCAGTGACGCTTCGCGCTGCCCTCGGGCCGGCAGCACATCGGGCGCTCCGAAGTCCGAAGGCATGAGTACCCGGCGCACCACGGCGCGCTCCTGCGTGTCGAGCAAGGACAGCTCGACGGCCGGCGTGGCGAGCGGCACGCCTGCGGCACTGCGCAGCGTGAACCGCAGGCGATAGGCATCGTCGCTCTTTTCGCGCGAGAACGATGCCCCGTCGATCGTGATGTCGCCGATCCGCCTGAGGGCAGAAATCTCGCAGCCCGTGACCCGGCACAGAGCACTCAGAGCAGGCCGAAGACCGGGCTGCCGCGCAACGATCGAATCGCGCTCGTTGTGCATGATTTGCAGAACCAGCACGCAGATCAGCACGAGGCCGGCTGGCAACCAGATTCGCGTTGACTTTGCACCGCGCCAGAAGTTGCCCGATGCCATCCAGGCGCTGGACGAACGCTTCGCGGAAAGATCGGGGACGTCGTCCCACAAGCCGGCGTCACTGACGCTCGGAACCCACGAAGCAGACTCCCTGGCCGCGGGCTGCACCTTGTCCGGACTCCCGGCCTGGGCCTTTTTTCTGGCCTTGCTGCGAGCCTTGGCGATCTTGGTGGATTTGGCATGCGCGCGACGAAGCGCCTTCTGGAAGGAAACGTCGTCAGCAGCAGCCGCGATGGCTTGCGGTTCGGTCGGACTCCGGATGGGCGTCGCCACGGCTGCCGGCATGGACGCTGCGGCATTCTTCGGCGCGCTTCCGGGGTCGCGAATCGGTATAGGCCGCGACGAAGGAAGCGCCAGGTCGATGACCGGGAAGGGAGGAATGCTTCGATAGGACGGGATGACGTGCGGCACCGGTTCGGGCAAAGGTTGCTGCCATTCGGCCCAAGACTCCTCGGCGATCAGGTGCGACAAGTCCGGGCCGCTCGCGGCGAAGGCCGGTGGTGCCGATTCGTTCGACGACGGCGCCGGGCGATCGCGGAGATCGGAACTTTCTGCATCGCTTGGCGGAGGAAGTGCCGCAGACGTCTCGAGCGAACCCGTTGTCTCGGGCGGAGCTTCGGTAGCCGGAGCATCTGACACTGCCGGCGCGTTTGGCGCATCGGGAACGCCTGACTCTGAATCACGCGAATCGGATTCGGGAGTCTCCTGCAGATCGATGGTCGCATCGAAGACCTGGCTGCATCGCCCACAGCGAACCCACCCATCTGAAATGCGCAACTGGTCTTTCACAACCTTGAAAGTCGTGGCGCAGGCAGGACAGCGAGTGACCAGGCTCATGAGGCGAGGATTGTAGAGGCGCGTTGCTTGGGTCGGACCGCGCTCGGGCCTAGGGCCCAGACCGCTTCGGTGAAGACCGAACTACGCAGTGGTGGTCGAGGCGGTGGACGTGGCGGTCATGAGAATCCACCCCTCTTCGACATCGGACACGTCGAGATCCACGTACGGTGCGTAGGCCTGCTTCAGCTCATCGGCCTGCCGCTCGAGAATGCCGGCAAGTACGAGCGAGCCGCCCCCGCTCACATGCGCGCACAGCAGCGGCGCCAGCACCTTCAACGGCGTCGCGAGAATGTTCGCCAACACGACGGCGTACTTGCCGGACGCGAGCTCCGGCAGGCCGGCATTCAAGCGCACATCGTTCGATTGCGCATTCAAGCGCGTTGCGTTGACCGCCGCTTCGTCGATGTCGACCGCATCGACGACCTGAGCACCGAACTTGGCTGCAGCAATCGCCAGGATTCCCGAACCGCAACCGTAGTCCAGCACCTGCGGCACGACCGGCGTGACGTTCGCCGCCACCCAGCGCAGACACATGCGCGTCGTCGGATGCGTACCGGTGCCAAAGGCAAGTCCCGGGTCCAGGCGAATGACCTGCCGCGCGGCCTCGGGCGTCTCGTGCCAGGTGGGAACGATCCAGAACTCGGGAGTGATCTCGACAGGTGCGAACTGCGACTGCGTCAGGCGCACCCAGTCCTGCTCGGGCACTTCGGCGATTCCGGCGATGTCGCAGCCTGCAAAGAAATCCTGCGCCGCCAGGATGGAAGCCGCCTCGCGTGCCGTGTCTTCACGGTCGAACAACGCGATCACCCTCGAATGCTGCCAGCCTTCCTTGGCAGGCGGCATGCCGGGCTCGCCGAACAGAGGCTTTTCGTTGCCGGTCTGGGCGTCGGCGTCTTCGACCGAGACGCTCAGCGCGTCGAGAGCCTCGAGCGCGTCACACACGGTTTCGACGGCGTGTTCCGGCGCGACCAGTCGGAGTTCGTGCATGGCGCGCGCCGAGCTATCGCTTGTGCGATGCCAGCCACTCTTCGAGATAGTGGATATTGGTGCCGCCCTGCGTGAACTTGGCGTCGACCATCAGCTCGCGGTGCAGCGGAACGTTGGTCTGGATGCCTTCGATCACCGTTTCGTCCAGGGCAGTGCGCATCCGCGCCAGTGCCTGTTCGCGCGTGTCGCCGTGCACGATGATCTTGCCGATCATCGAGTCGTAGTTCGGCGGAACGAAGTAGTTGGTGTAGACGTGAGAATCCACGCGCACACCCGGTCCGCCCGGCGGATGCCACATCGTGATGCGGCCCGGCGACGGAGTGAACTTGTACGGGTCTTCGGCGTTGATGCGGCACTCGATCGCGTGGCCGCGCATCGTGATCTGTCGCTGGGTGAACGGCAGTCGCTCCCCGGCCGCAACCATGATCTGCGTCTTGACGATGTCGATGCCGGTGGTGAATTCGGTGACCGGATGCTCGACCTGCACGCGGGTGTTCATCTCGATGAAATAGAACTCGCCGTTCTCGTACAGGAACTCGAAGGTCCCCGCCCCGCGGTAGCCGATCTTCTTGCATGCGGCTGCGCACCGCTCGCCGATCTTCTCGATCAGCTTGCGCGCAATGCCCGGCGCGGGCGACTCCTCGATCACCTTCTGGTGCCGTCGCTGCATCGAGCAGTCGCGCTCACCCAGGTACACCGCATTCTTGTGCTTGTCGGCGAGGATCTGGATCTCGATGTGGCGCGGGTTCTGGAGGAACTTCTCCATGTAGACCGACGGATTGTTGAAGGCGGCCGCGGCCTCCGCCTTGGTCATCTGGATGGCGTTGGCCAGTGCAGCTTCGGTGTGGACGACGCGCATGCCCCGTCCACCGCCGCCGCCGGATGCCTTGATGATGACCGGGTAGCCGATGGCGCGTGCAATGCGCCGGTTGGTGGCCGCATCGTCCGAGAGCTCGCCCTCCGACCCGGGCACGCAAGGCACGCCGGCCTTGATCATGGTCTGCTTCGCGGACACCTTGTCGCCCATGATGCGGATGGATTCGGGCGTCGGCCCGATGAACTGGAAGCCGCTTTGCTCCACGCGCTCTGCGAAGTTGGCGTTTTCGCTCAAGAAGCCATAGCCCGGGTGGATCGCCTCCGAATCGGTGACCTCCGCAGCCGAAATGATGGCCGGCATGTTGAGATAGCTTTGCGACGACGGCGCCGGCCCGATGCACACGGCCTCTTGTGCCAGCTTGACGTACTTCGCTTCGCGGTCGGCCTCCGAATAGACCATCACGGCCTTGACGCCGAGCTCGCTGCACGCGCGCTGGATGCGCAGCGCGATCTCGCCCCGATTGGCGACCAGGATCTTCTTGAACATGGTCACTCGATGATGAACAAGGGCTGGCCGTATTCGACTGCCTGACCGTTTTTACCAAGGATCTGAGTGACAGTGCCGGACTTGTCCGCCTCGATTTCGTTGAGAATCTTTA
>JAHJOG010000295.1 GCA_018820395.1 Gammaproteobacteria bacterium
CGACGGCGTGTTCCCCCAAGCCTTGCCCGCGCAGATCGAGACCGAACATTCCGACCCGGTGCAGGACGCCGTCGCGCACCTCGCGCCCGGTTCGCGCGTGCTGATCATGAGCTTCAGCCACGCCGAGGATTTCGGCGTGGTGGTCGCCTGCCTGCGCCGCCTGCGCGAGCGCGACGACTTGCCCTACGTCGGCCTGATCGGCAGCAAGACCAAGTGGGCGACCTTCCGGCATCGCCTGGAAGCCCGGGGCTTCTCGGACGCGGAAATGGACCGCATCACCTGTCCGATCGGTGTGCCGGGCATCCGGGGCAAGGAGCCCGAGGTCATTGCCGTGGCGGTCGCGGCGCAGCTCTTGTCGTGACGGGCGCCGCCTGCGTCCATTGCCCGTCGGGCGCTGGCCTGGAATGGGCCTTGCTTCTTGCTGAAGGGATTTCATCAGGGTTTACGAGCAGGTCGCACTTCCAAAAGTCCCCCAATCGGTTCTCAAACGTGTATACACTTCAGTCCACAAGCCGCAGCGGAGCGAGGTTCTTTTCAGAGCCTGCGTTCGCGGCGATCTCTCTGCTTACAGCGCCCGCAGTGGTGAGCAGGCCAAAAACACAGGGTTGAGCAGATGGAAAGCTACTACCTCGACTGGGCCAACCTGCTCTTGCGCTGGGTCCACGTCATCACCGCCATCGCATGGATCGGCGCCTCGTTCTACTTCGTGATGCTGGACAACAGCCTCGAGAAGCCGCAGGACGCCGAGTCGATCGACAAGGGCGTCGGCGGCGAGCAGTGGGCCGTGCACGGCGGCGGCTTCTACAACATGCAGAAGTACGCGCTGGCGCCCAAGAAGCTGCCGGACCATCTGCATTGGTCGTACTGGGAAAGCTATTCGACCTGGCTGAGCGGCTTCGCGCTCTTCACCATGTCCTATCTCTGGAACGCCAGCACCTACCTGATCGACAAATCCAAGATGGACTGGCAGCCCGGCGCTGCGATCGGCGTGGCGCTGGCCTTCTTCGTCGTGTTCTGGATGGTGTACGACGGCATCTGCCAGATCTTCGGCAAGGGCAAGAACGGCGACACCGTGGTCGGCGTGCTGGTGGCGGTGTTCATCGCCTTCGCCTCCTGGCTCGCCTGCCATTGGTTCGCCGGCCGCGCCGCGTTCCTGTTGGTCGGCGCGATGATGGCGACGACCATGAGCGGCAACGTGTTCTTCTGGATCACCCCCGGTCAGCGCAAAAACGTCGCCGCCCTGCGCGCCGGCCAACCCGTGGACCCGGTGCACGGGCAGCGCGGCAAGCAGCGCAGCGTGCACAACACCTACTTCACGCTGCCGGTGCTGTTCGCGATGCTGAGCAACCACTACAGCTTCACCTACACGCACCCCTACAACTGGATCGTGCTGCTCCTGATCATGCTGGGTGGCGCGGCGATCCGTCAGTTCTTCGTGGTGCGCCACCGCTTCAAGCTCGGCAACGCGCGCAACCCGCTGCCCTACGCAATGATCGGCGTGGTGGTGCTGGGGCTGACCATCGTCTGGATGAAGCCCGAGCCCGCCGCCGCGCCCGTGGCCGGCGCGCCGGTTCAGAAGGTCGCGTTCGGCGACGTGCAGAAGGTGCTGGAGCAGCGCTGCTACATGTGCCATGGCGCGCAGGTGCAGATGAAAAACGTGCGCCTCGATACGCCCGACCAGGTCGCCGCGCATGCGCAGGCGGTGTATCAGCAGGTGGTGGTGACCAAGATCATGCCGATGAACAACGCCACGGGGATCACCGATGCCGAGCGTGCATTGATCGGCAAGTGGTTCGAGGCGGGGGCGAAGACGAACTGAGCGTTGCGACTGGCCGTGCTTGAGTTGCGTGGTCTTCGCTTGTTGACGTTAAGGCAGCGCGCGGTGGACAGGTCGCCCGGTAAGCGGTGCGCAGCGGGACTGCTTCACTGTGCCGGCCGCTTCGCGGCTGCCCTGCAGTGCTCGCCTTTCGCGGGGTCTCGCAGAACTCGCTGCGCTCAGACAACTGCGAGCCCTGATCCGCGAAAGGCTGCGTTCCTCAGCACCGCAGAGGCGCCTGC
>JAHJOG010000296.1 GCA_018820395.1 Gammaproteobacteria bacterium
CGCCGTCGAGGTCGTCGTCATCGTCTGCGACCCCGAGCACGTCCCCGGTCGACGCCGGCTCGGAACCGGACGCGGTCGATGGCTGAGCAAGGCGCGCAGGAGCGCCTGCAGCCGTCGCTGCTCGATCGGCTGGTCGATCACGCGCCCACCGAAAAGCGCGAGAGCGACGACAAGCGCACCTTGACGCGACAGGCGTTGCGCCAGGCGGTGCTGCGCGACCTGGGATGGCTCTTCAACGCCACCGGCTACGGTCTCGACTTCGACGACCGGCAGTTTCCGCACGCCGCGCGCTCGGTCCTCAACTACGGATTGCCTATGCTGTCCGGCCAGTTCACGTCGAGCGTGCAGCGTGTCAGCATGGAACAGGCTCTGAAGAACGCCATCCTGCAGTTCGAGCCCCGCATCCTGCCTCGCACACTCGCAGTGGAACTCGTCATGGAAGGCTCGGCACTCGACTCCCACAACCGCATTGGCCTGAAGATCAGCGGCATGCTGTGGGCGCAGCCCGTGCCGCTCGAATTCCTGTTGCGCAGCCGGATCGACCTGGAAGAAGGGCGGATCGAAGTGCAGGACATGTCCGGCCCGTAGGGCCCGGCGCGAACGAGCCGGTCCATGGATCCGCGACTGCTGACGCTCTACGAACAGGAGCTGCGCTACTTCCGCGACAGCGCTTCGGAATTCGCGCGGGCCTTTCCGAAGATCGCGAGCCGGCTCGGCATCGAAGGCCAGGAGGTGGCCGACCCGTATGTCGAAAGGCTGATCGAAGCCACCGCGTTCCTGGCTGCGCGCGTGGGGCTCAAGCTCGACGCCGAATACCCGCGCTTTACCGGGCATCTGCTGGACATCGTCTACCCCAACTTTCTCGCGCCGACACCGTCGATGGTGGTGGTGGCCATGACGCCCGAACTGGACGATGCCAACCTCGCCAACGGACCCGCGCTGCCGCGCAACAGCGGGTTGCGCGCACGCCAGGCGGTGGGGCAGAACACGCATTGCGAGTTCCGCACGGCGCGCGAGTTGCGCGTGTGGCCGATCGAGGTGCAGCGCGCCCAGTACTTCAGCTATGCGCCGGACCTACCTCTGGCGCAGCACCCGCAGTCGCGCGAGATCCGCGGCGGACTGCGCATCGCGTTGCGCGCGACGGCCGGCCTCCACTTCGACCAGATCGCGCTCGATGACCTGGTGGTTCATTTCGGCGGCGCCGACGACGTGGCGTGGCAACTGCACGAATGCGTGCTGGGCAAGCCGCTCGGCGTGCTGGTGCAGCCGCTCGGTGCGCAGGGCGGGGCGCGCTTCCTGCCGGGCGACGTGGTGCAGCCGGTGGGTTTCGAAGACGACGAGGCGCTGCTGCCGGTGACCGCCACGGGCTTCTCGGGGCATCGGCTGGTGCAGGAGTATTTCGCGTTTCCGCAGCGCTTTCAGTTCGCGCGCATCACCGGACTCAGACAACTGCTGGCGACGATGCGCGTCGCCGAGGTGGAGATCGTCGTGCTCTTCTCGCGGGGCGACGCCGCGCTCGAAAAGCTCGTGAGCGCGGACAACGTGCGGCTGCATTGCGTGCCAGCCGTCAACCTGTTCTCCAAGCGGCTCGACCGCATTCCGGTGAGCGAGAGCGTGAGCCAGTTCCACCTGCTGGCCGACCGCACGCGCCCGCAGGACTTCGAGGTGCACACCGTGACCGAGGTGGTGGGCTACAGCGCGCCGGGCACCGAGGGCGCTTCGGAGCAGCGCTTTCTTCCGTTCTACGCGGCCTTTCACGGCAGCCGCCATGCGCATCCGGCGTACTTCACGACCACGCGCGAGCCGCGCATGCTTTCCACGCGGCAGCGCACCGAGGGCCATCGCAGCAGCCACATCGGCTCCGAGCTCTACATGCAGATCGTCGACCCGCAGCAGGCGCCGTACGCCGGGTCGCTGCGGCAACTCGCGGCGACTGCGCTGGTGACCAATCGCGACCTGCCGCTCCTGATGCCGGTCGGCCGCGACAGCGACTTCGACTGCGTCGACTCGTTTCCGGTGCAGCGCGTGCGCATCGTGCGCGGGCCGTCGCGGCCGGTGTCGCCGGTGGTCGCGCAGGGGCTGGGCTGGCGCGTGGTCGACCATCTCGCGCTCAACTACCTGTCGCTCGCCGACAGCTCGCCGCGCGAAGGCGCCGCGTCGCTGCGCGAGATGCTGATGCTCTACGCCGTGCATGCCGACGAATCGCGCCAGGGCCAGGTGCGTGGGCTGCAGTCGGTGAGCGCGCGGCCCGTCGCGCGCCGGCTGCCGCTTGCGGGGCCGATCGCTTTCGGGCGCGGACTCGAAGTCACGCTGGAAGTCGACCGCGGCGCCTTTCATGGCCACAGCGCCTTCCTGTTCGGCGCGGTGCTCGCGCGCTACCTGGCGCGCCACGTCGAGGTCAACCACTTCGTCGAGACCGTGCTCCGGAGCGCCGGCAGCGGCGAGATCATGCGATGGAGGCCGCTGTGCGGGACGCGACCGATCCTGTAGCGGCGCCCGCCGCGCGCGTTCCCGGCACGGTCGCGGAGCACGTGCACGCCGTGTCCGCCGAGCCGTGGGCCTTCGACTACTTCGCGCTGTTGCGCCGGCTCGAAGCGCTGGCGGCGCCGTCGCCGCGCTGGGGTCGGGCGATGCTGCCGGGCGCGGAGTCGATCCGCATCGGCCAGGAGCCGTCGCTCTCTTTCGCGCCGGCGAGCTTCAGCCGCTTCGAGGCGGCGAGCGCGCACTCGCCGCCGCGCCTCCGGCAGCATTTCTTCGGCTACCTGGGGCCGAACGGGCCGCTGCCGGTGCACCTCTGCGACTTCATCCGAGAGCGTTCGATCAACCATGGCGATCCGACCTGGCTGGCCTTTCTCGACAGCTTCGCGCACCGCTTCTCGCTCTTCTTGTATCGCGCGTGGGCGCAGGCGCGGCCGGCGGTCGGGCTCGACCGGCCGCAGGAAGACGGCTTTCGGCGCCAGGTCGGCGCGCTGATCGGCATCGGCACTGCCACGCGCGAACAGCGCGACGAGATCCACGACGACGCGCGGCTGCATTTCTCCGGCCACCTGGCGCGCCGCGTGCACAACGCCGAAAGCGTCGAGTCGGTGCTCGGCAGCTACTTCGGCGTGCCGGTGCGGCTCGAGCCTTGGGTCGGCCACTGGATGGCGCTGCCGGCCGAAGAGCTGTCGCGCCTCGGCCGCGGCGGCGCGTCGCGCACGCTCGGCGCGGGCGCCATGCTCGGCCGCCGCGCGTGGGACCGCCAGCATCGCGTGCGCCTGCACGTGGGCCCGCTCACGCTGGCGCGCTATGCCGACTTTTTGCCGATCGGCTCCGCGCGGCCCGCCTTGCAGCGATGGATGCAGCAGCTCTTGGGGGACGAGCTCTACTGGGACGCGCGCCTCATCCTCGAAAGCGCCGAAGTGCCGCCCACGCGGCTCGGCGGCGGCAGTGCCGCGGGTGACCGCCCGGCGCGGCTCGGTTGGACGTCGTGGCTGGGCCGCGCGCCGCGCCAGCGCCACGCGGCCGACGTGTGCATCGACGGCGAAGCGTTCTCGCGCCGAGCCGGACCTTCCTTCTCACCCATTGCCTGACGGAGACGCCATGAGCGAAATCAGCCGCACCGCCCTGTTCGGAAAACTCAACTCGCTGGCCTACAAGGCGATCGAAGGGGCCACCGTGTTCTGCAAGATGCGCGGCAACCCGTACGTCGAGCTCGAACACTGGTTCGCGCAATTGCTGCAGGCGCAGGATTCCGACCTGCACCGCGTGATCCAGCACTACGGCCTGGACATCTCGGTCATCGCCAAGGACATGACGGCCGCGCTCGACCGCCTGCCGCGCGGCGCCACCGCGATCAGCGACTTCTCGCCGCACATCGAGAACGCCGTCGAGCGCGCCTGGACCTACGCCACCCTGCAGTTCGGCGAGGCGCAGGTGCGCACCGGCTACCTGCTGGTCGGCATGCTCAAGACGCCGAGCCTGCGCAACCCGTTGTTCGGCCTGTCGAAGCAGTTCGAGAAGATCAAGGTCGAAGACCTGGCCGACAACTTCGCGCGCATCTGCGATGCGTCGCCCGAGTCGAAGATGCGCGCGCAGGACGGCACCGGCATGGGCAGCGGTGCGCCCGGCGAGGACAGCGGCGCGATGGCCCCGGCCGCGATGGGCAAGGGCGACGCGCTGAAGAAGTTCGCCGTCGACCTGACCGAGAAGGCCAGGAAGGGCGAGATGGATCCGGTGACCGGCCGCGACGAGGAAATCCGCCAGATCGTCGACATCCTCATGCGCCGCCGGCAGAACAACCCGCTCCTGGCCGGCGAGGCCGGCGTGGGCAAGACCGCGGTGGTCGAGGGCTTCGCACAGCGGCTCGCGCGCGGTGACGTGCCGCCGCAGCTCAAGGACGTGAAGCTGCTCACGCTCGACATCGGATTGCTGCAGGCCGGCGCGAGCATGAAGGGCGAGTTCGAGCAGCGGCTGCGCCAGGTGATCGACGAGGTGCAGAGTTCGCCCACGCCGATCATCCTGTTCATCGACGAGATCCACACGCTGGTCGGCGCCGGCGGCGCGGCGGGCACGGGCGATGCGGCCAACCTGCTCAAGCCGGCCCTGGCGCGCGGCAATCTGCGCACCATCGGCGCGACCACCTGGGCCGAGTACAAGAAATACATCGAGAAAGATCCGGCGCTCACGCGGCGCTTCCAGGTGGTGCAGGTGCCCGAGCCGGACGAGCTGAAGGCGGTGCTGATGCTGCGCGGCGTGGCGAGCGTTCTCGAGAAGCACCACCGTGTGCAGTTGCTCGACGAGGCGATCGAGGCGGCCGTGAAGCTGTCGCACCGCTACATCCCGGCGCGCCAGTTGCCCGACAAGGCGGTGAGCCTGCTCGACACCGCCTGCGCGCGCGTGGCGGTGTCGCAGCACGCCATGCCGCCCGAAGTCGAGGACTGCCAGCGGCGCATCGAGGCGCTCACGGTCGAAAGCGAAATCATCGGGCGCGAGGAAGCCATCGGCATCGACGTCACGCGGCGCGCGGCGCAGGTGAACGCGTCGCTGGCCGAATCGAAGGAACAGCTGGCGAAGCTCGACGCGCGCTGGAAGGAAGAGAAAGTGCTGGTCGACCGCCTGCTCGACTTGCGCGGCAAGCTGCGCGCCGGCAACAAGCCGGTCGACGCGGATGCTGCAACGGCGGACGTCGCGGCTGCGGACGCGCAGCGGGCCGCGAGCGGCGCCACGGTCGAAGGTGCCACCGCCGGTTCGGCCGCCGCTTCGCCCGAACGCGCAGCATTGATGGCCGAGCTGCACGATCTGCAGGCGCAGATCAGCGCGGTGCAGGGCGAGTCGCCGCTCATCCTGCCGTCGGTCGACCAGCAGGCGGTGTCGTCGGTGGTCGCGGACTGGACCGGCATCCCGGTCGGCCGCATGCAGCGCAACGAGATCGAGACCGTGCTCAACCTGCCGCGCCTGCTCGGGCAACGCGTGATCGGCCAGGACCACGCGATGGAAATGATCGCCAAGCGCATCCAGACCTCGCGCGCCGGGCTGGACAACCCGATCAAGCCGATCGGCGTGTTCATGCTGGCCGGCACCTCGGGCGTGGGCAAGACCGAGACCGCCATCGCGCTGGCCGAGGCGCTCTACGGCGGCGAGCAGAACATGATCGTCATCAACATGAGCGAGTACCAGGAGGCGCACACCGTCAGCTCGCTCAAGGGCGCGCCGCCGGGCTACGTGGGCTATGGCGAGGGAGGCGTGCTCACGGAGGCGGTGCGCCGCCGCCCCTACAGCGTGGTGCTGCTCGACGAGGTCGAGAAGGCGCACCCCGACGTGCACGAGCTCTTCTTCCAGGTGTTCGACAAGGGCTTCATGGAAGACGGCGAGGGCCGCAGCATCGACTTCAAGAACACGCTGATCCTGCTCACCACCAACGCCGGCACCGAACTGATCGCGAGCCTGTGCAAGGACCCGGACTTGATGCCCGACCCCGAAGGCATGGCCAAGGCGCTGCGCGAGCCGCTGCTCAAGATCTTTCCGCCGGCGCTGCTCGGGCGGCTGGTGACCATTCCCTACTACCCGCTGAGCGACGCGATGCTCGGCCAAATCGTCGTGCTGCAACTGAACCGCATCAAGAAACGCGTCGAGGCGCGCTACCAGATCCCGTTCGAATACGGCGAGGACGTGGTGAAGCTGGTGGTGAGCCGCTGCACCGAAAGCGAATCGGGCGGCCGGATGATCGACGCGATCCTCACCAACACCATGCTGCCCGACATCAGCCGCGAGTTCCTCAACCGCCTGATGGACGGCAAGCCGATCGGAGGCGTGAAGGTGCAGGTGGCCGACGGCGCCTTCAGCTACGACTTCGCCGCCCCTGCGGCCTGAGAGGCGCGGCGGTCCGATCAACCTCAACCAGGAGCGCGCCATGCCCGATTTCTCGAAAGACATCAGCATCAAGAAGCCGACGGCGGCGCTTCACGATGCCAACCTCGCCATTCGCGGCAAGCTCGGCCTGCAGGTGCCGACCGATCCGCGCCGCGGCTTCACCGACCGCATGGAGGCGCTGTCGCATTCCGTGATGATCGGCTACAAGAACCGCCCGAGCGCCGCGGAAATGGCGGCGACGGTGGTCGCCTGCCAGCTGGCGGGCCGCGTCATGAAGAAGGTCAACGACCAGTTCGCCTCGGTCAGCTTTCTGCGCAAGAGCGAAACGCAATTGATGAAGGACGTGCTCGATGCGCACTTCGGCCTCGTCGAAGGCGACACGGCCGGCGGCTATCTGAAGGACAACGTCGCCGACAAGGGTTTCTCGCTCAAGTCGATCAAGGGCAAGGACCGGCGCTGGGTGATCGAGAAGCTCCGGCGCAACATGCTGAGCCTGAGCTTTCATCTCAACACGGGCATCTATCTGATCGACATCGATGCGGCCCGCCGCGACATCTCCGGTGGCCAGGCCGTCGCCGCGGGAAGCATCAAGTCCACCACCGAGGCCTACGTCGGCAACGTCAAGGACGCCAAGGACCCGGTCACGGGGCGGACCACCAGCTGGAAGGCGGCGAGCGACATCACCTGCGGCTTCACGCGCGGCGAGATGCACGTGTCCTTCAAGGAGATGGCGACCTATTCGCCGCTCAGCTATGCGCGGGTGATCATTCACGAGGCCACGCACAAGTACCTCAACACCACCGACCACGGCAACGACGGCTATGCGCATTCGGCGCAATACCGCACCCTGTCGCTTACCGATTGCCTGAAGAACGCCGACAGCCATGCGTGGGCCGCGATCTCGCTCTATGCCGGGGCAGTGAAGATGAAGGAACAGGTCGACTACTGGACCGACTGGAAGCAATGCCAGAAGCCCTAGACCACCCGATGCAGCTGCCCGAGGGCTACGAACCCGCGGAAGCGCTGAGCCTGTCGGACGCGTTGAAGCTGGCCATGGCCATGCACCGCGCCCACGGGCTCGACGACGCCGAGCGGCTCTACGCGCGCATCCTCGAACTGAAGCCCGACCATGCGGATGCGCTGCACTTCATGGGCGTGCTGCAGCACCAGCGCGGCCACAGCGAGCGGGCGCTGGCGCTTGTCCGCCGGTCGATCGCACTCGACGCGAGCGTGCCCGACTGGCACAACAACCTCGGCAACGTGCTGCTCGAATCGGGGCAGGCCGACGCCGCGGCCGACGCCTATGCGCAGGCCGCCGCGCTGGCCGCCGACCGGGCCGACTTCCACAACAACCTGGGCGTTCTGCGGCGCTGGCAGCAACGGCCCGCCGAGGCCGAAGCCGCGTACCGCCGCGCCATCGCGCTGGATGCCAACTACGCCGACCCGCGCACCAACCTCGGCCGGCTGCTGCAGGCTGCGGGCCGGATCGAAGAGGCGTTGGTCTGCTATTGCGAAGCGGTGGTGTTGACCTCGGGCCACGTCAAGGGGCGGCGTGCGCTGGGCATGGCCTATCAGATGCTCGGCCGCATGGACGAGGCGGTGGCCGTGTACCGCGAGTGGCTCGCGGACGAGCCCGGCCACCCAGAGGCGCAGCACCATCTCGCCGCGTGCTCGGGCCACGACGTGCCCGACCGTGCACCGGACGCCTATGTCGAGGCCGTGTTCGACGGCTTCGCCAACAGCTTCGACGCCAAGCTGGCGATGCTCGACTACCGTGCACCGGGCCTCGTGGCCGAAGCCGTGGCCGGGCTCTTCGGTGCGCCTGCTCGCGAGCTCGTGGTGCTCGATGCCGGTTGCGGCACGGGCCTGTGCGGGCCGCTGCTCGCCCCGTATGCAAAGCGGCTGGACGGCGTCGACCTGTCGGAGCAGATGCTCGTGAAGGCGCGCGCGCGCCAGGTGTACGACGGGCTCGCCAAGGCCGAACTCACCGCGCACATCGGCGGCATGGCGCCGCAGTCGGTCGACCTCATCGTGTCGGCCGATACGCTGTGCTATTTCGGCGACCTGCGTGCGGTGGCGCTCGCCGCCCACCGGGCACTGCGGGCGGACGGGTGGCTGGTGTTCACCGTCGAAGCCTTGCTGCCTGGAGGCGATGGCAACGGCGATCGCGAAGGCGATCACGACGACGCGTCGGCGCCCGGATTTCAGCTCCACCCGCACGGCCGCTACAGCCATCGGGCGTCCTACCTGCGCAGCGTGCTCGCCGGTGCCGGCTTCGAGGTCGGCGAGATCCGGCCTGTCCATCTGCGCAGCGAAATTGCCAAGCCGGTCCACGGGTGGCTCGTCACCTGCCGGCCCGCCGCCCATCCAGAACCACTTCAATGACCGACACGCAGTTCATCATCCAAAGCGACTCTCCCGTCAACGACGACCTCCTGTTCTGGAGCGTGGTCGGCCAGGAGAGCCTGTCGCGCCCGGCGATCTACGAACTCACCGTGCTTTCCAAGAACGAGAAGATCGACGCCAAGGACATCCTCGGGCGCGCCTTCGACGTGGTGATCGAGTTCCTCGATGCCGACGGCGGCAAGCACGAGCGGCACTGCCAGGGCCATGCGGTGCGCTTCATGCGCAAGGGCGGCATGGGCCGCTTCTTCGAATACCGCTTCACGCTGCGCTCGTGGTTCTGGCTGCTCACCAAGCGCATCAACTCGCGCATCCTGCAGGACAAGCCGCTCGTCGACGTGTTCGACGCGGTGGTCGAAGACAGCCCGGTCAAGCGCTTCAAGAAGACCCAGACCGACAACGTCATCGGCACGCACGAGGCGCGCCGCTACTGCGTGCAGCACCAGGAAAGCGACTACCAGTTCCTCTCGCGCCTCATGGAAGACGAGGGCGTGTATTACTGGTTCGACACGCACGACGCGCCGGGCACCATGCACCTGTCGGACGCGAGCGACGTGGCGCACGACAAGCTGCCAGCCGGCGCCACGCTCGAATACGCGCCCGCCGGCGCGAGCGAGGCGCGCTACAACGAGATCTTCCGCTGGACCGACTCGCGCCGGCTCGACACCGGCAAGTTCGCCTCGCGCGACAGCGACTTCAAGTCCATCCGCAAGAAGCTCAGCGCCGACAAGGGCGACCCCGACGTGCACGAGCTGGCCGATCTCGAAGCCTTCGAGTTCCCCGGCGGCTACATGAAGTCGGCCGACACCGAAGACGTCGCCAAGATCCGCATGGACGAACTCGCCGCGCGCCGCCGCATGAACTGGGCGCTCACGCGCTGGCCCGACGTGGCGGCCGGCATGGGCTTCAGCTTCAAGGGCCACCCGATGGGCGAGTCCGACGGCGACTACCTGATCGCCAGCTGCCTCTTCGTGGCGACCCACCCGGGCTACGAGAGCATGGCCGACCACGAGGGCGGCGTGGAGCGCCAGGGCGAGGCGCTGCGTGAGCTGCTGCAGGACGACCCGCTCAATGCCGACTGGATCGAGGCGGTGACCGAGATCGTGCGCAGCACGCCCGAGCTCGACCGGCCGCAGCGCGGCAGCAGCGTCTTCCTGCTCACGGTGATTCCGGCCGCGACGCACTACCGGCCGCCGCGGCTCACGCCGCGCGTGACCATGCCCGGACCGCAGTCGGCCATCGTGGTCGGGCCGAGCGGGCAGGAGATCCATGCCGACGACTTCGGCCGCGTGAAGGTGCATTTCCACTGGGACCGCTACGACGAGAGCAACGAAAAGTCCACCTGCTGGGTGCGCGTGTCGCAGCCGTGGGCCGGCAAGGGGTGGGGCGGGTATTTCATCCCGCGCATCGGACAGGAGGTGATCGTCGACTTTCTCAACGGCGACCCCGACCGGCCGATCATCGTCGGCCGGGTCTACAACGACGACCAGCCGATTCCTTTCGAGTCGCACACGCAGAGCGGCTTTCGCACGCGCTCCACGCCCAACGGCGGCAATGCCAACTTCAACGAGCTGCGCTTCGACGACAAGAAGGGCTCGGAGCAGGTCTTCCTGCATGCCGAGAAGAACCAGGACATCGAGGTCGAGAGCGACGAGACCCACTGGGTCGGCCACGACCGCAAGAAGACCATCGACCACGACGAGACCAGCCACATCAAGAACAACCGCACCGAGACGGTCGACGTCGACGAGAAGATCGACATCGGCGCGAACCGGACCGAGACAGTGGGCGCCAACGAAGACATCACCATCGGCGCCAACCGCACCGAGACGGTGGGCGCCAGCGAGAGCGTGACCATCGGCGCCAACCGCGAACTCACCGTGGGCGCCAACGAGACCGTGACGGTCGGCGCCTCGCGCAGCGAGACCATCGCCGCCAGCACGACGCAGACCATCGGTGCCTCGGCCACGCAAACCATCGGCGCCAGCTACACGCAGACCGTGGGCGGTCCGATCAGCATCACCTCGGGCGGGCCGATGACCTTCATGGCGGCCGGCGGCTTCACCGTGATCGCACCGGGCGGCACCAAGATCATCGACTTCCAGCTCGGCCAGATCGGCGGGCAGAACCAGATCGGCTACGGCTTCCAGTTCAACTTCTCGGGCATCAATCTCGAAGCCAACGTGGTCAAGGGCGAAACGACGCTGACCACCAACGCGGCCATCGGCATCAAGACCGAGGTGGTGGGCGTCGAGACGCTCGGTGCCACGGCCGTGCAGAAGGCGGCCGCGCTGGAGGCGCTGAGCAATGCGACCGGCATCGAGATGGACGCGCTGAAGATCTTCCTGTGAGCGCCGCGTGAAAGTCATCAAGGCGTTTCCGGTGTCGTTGATCACCCGCTGCTTCGAATACCGGGGCCGCACCAGCCTGGGCGTCTCGGCGCTGGCGATGGTGTCGCTCGGCGGCGAGCGGCGGCTCTGGCAGGAAAAGGACCTGTGGACCTTCTGGGCCACGCGCCCCGAAGCGCAATGGCCGATCGAGGAAGGCATGCCGCGCGTGCGCAGCGAATACCTGGTGTCCGGCTCGGCGTACACGCACGGTGCCCGCGCCACCGACCAGAGGGCCGTGGCCGTGAGCGCGCGCATCGGCACCCTGCAAAAGCGCCTGGTGGTGCACGGCGAACGCTACTGGAACGGCGACGACGTGTCCGAGGCCCAGCCCTTCTCCAGCCTGCCGCTCGGCTGGCAGCACGCGTGGGGCGGCCCCGACTGCCCCGAGAACCCGCTGGGCATGGGCATGGCGCCGCACGAGGTCGACGGGCACCGCCTGCGCATGCTGCCGCGCATCGAGCATCCTGCGCATCCGCTCGCCTCGCCGCGCACCGAAGGCCGCCCGGCGGGTTTCAGCCCGCTGGACGGCATGTGGCCGCAGCGCGCCGCCAAGCGCGGCACCTACGACCGGCAGTGGCTCACCGAATCCTTTCCCGCCATCGCGTCGGACGCCGACTGGACCACCTTCAACACCGCGCCCGACGACCAGCAACAGGCCGCACCCTTTCGCGGCGACGAAGACTACGCCTTCCACCATCTGCACCCCGAGCGGCCGGTGCTCGAAGGCCGCCTGCCAGGCCTGCGCGCGCGCGCCTTCGTCACGCACCGGCACGGGGGCGAAGACAAGTTCAAGGAAGTGCGCATGCGGCTCAACACGCTCTGGTGCTTTCCGGATGCCGAGCGCGCGATCCTGATCTTCCAGGGCATGCACGAAGTGGCCGAGGACGACGGCGCCGACGTGATCCACCTGCTCGCCGGGCTCGAAGACCTCGATGCGCCGCGCAGCGCCGAGCACTACCTTTCGGTGCGCGACAAACGCCTCGACAAGGACCGTGGCGCGCTCGAAGTGCTGCGCGAGACCGACCTGATGCCGGCCGACCTGGTGGTGCCGCTCTTCGACTTCGATGCGCCGCGCGAGAACCGCGCGCTGGAGCGCGGCCAGCGCCGTGCCGAAGCCGAGCGCATCGCGGCGCGGGCCGAGGTGGCCTCGCACGGCCTGGACCCGGACGCGGGTCACGCGCCGTCGGTGAAAGGCCCGCCCGTGCCCGAGGTGAAGACGCTCGATGACCTGATCGGCCTGCGCGCGGCGATGGAGGCGCAGCGCGTCGAGCTGGCCGCCGAGGCCGAAAAGGGCAAGGCCGCGCTGATGCTCGACCTGAAGCAGACCTTCGACCGGGAGAAGGCCGACTTCGGCGCCATCGAACGCGAGATGAAAGGCCTGGAAACCCGCGGCCCGCCCAAGCCTTTCGCGGCCGGGCTCGAAGAGGAGTTCCACCGCTACATCGCGCTCGGCAAGGCCAACCAGGGCGACGTCGGCGAGCTCGAAGAGATGGTGGCCGACCAGAAACTGCTCGCGCAATGGCGCGACGGCGACCGCAAGCAGCTGCAGGCCTACCGCATGACCGCGCACTTCCAGCATCCGGCCGATGCCGTCGATGCCGAGGCGTCGCGCGCGATCCGGCACAAGGTGGTGGCGCAGCATGCGGGCCGGGGCAGCCTGGCCGGCTGGGACCTGACGGGCGCCGATCTGTCGGGACTCGAACTGGAGGGCGCCGACCTGCGCGGCGCGTTGATGGAAAGCGCCAACCTCACCGGCACGCGCCTTGCGCATGCCGATCTGAGCGACGCGGTGCTGGCGCATGCGACGCTGGTGTCCACGCATTGCCGCGAGGCCCGGCTCGACCGCGCCAACCTCGGCGCCGCGCGCATCGAGAAAGCCGACTTCGAAGGTGCCAGCCTGGTGGGCGCCGTGTTCCAGAAGGCGCACGTGCAGGAGACGAGCTGGCGCGGCGCGCGGCTCGACGGCATCCGGCTCGATGACGCGGTGCTGGTGGCCGTCGACCTGTCCGAGTGCACCTGCGAGGCGATGCTGCTCTTCTTCCGGCGCGACCTGCGCGGCGTGCGCATGGCGGGCGTGCGCTTCGCGCAATGCAGCTTCGTCGAATGCGACATGACGGGCATCGACCTGGCGGGCGCGGGGTTCGGCAAGTGCGCGTTCGGGTCCGTTCAGGCGCAGGGCGGGCGCTTTGTTGGCTTGCAGATCGGCTCGGGCTGCTTCGTGCAGTCGTGCGCGCTCGACCAGGGCGACTTCTCGCGCGCGCAGCTGTCGTCCATCAACTTTCGCGGCGCGTCGCTGGCCGGCGCGAATTTCGCGCTGGCGCAGCTGCAGGGCTCGGACTTCAGCGAATGCGAACTGCAAGGCGCCGATTTCGGGCAGGCCGATCTGCGCGCGGCGCGCTTCGTTCGGGCTCGCCTTCGGCAGGCCAGCCTCGGCTCGGCCAACCTGATGGACGCCGTGTTCCAGCACGCCGTGCTCGAAGACACCGATTATCGGCAGGCCAACCTCTTCCAGAGCGACTTCGCGCGCGTGCGGCTCGGCACGGGCGTGCGCTTCGACGCGGCGCTCACCACCCGCATGCGGACCTATCCGCGGCACCGCCCTCCGGCGGCGAACTGAGGCGCCACGCGTGGACCGGGCCGAAGTCTTTCGCCGCGTGCACCATGCCGAGCCGGTCATGCATGCCGACCTGTCGGCGATGAACCTCGAAGACGCCGACCTTTCGGCGACGCTCTTCGATGGTTGCACCTTCCATGGCACGCAGATGGCGCGGGCCGACCTCACGGACAGCCGCTTCGTGCGCTGCTCGTTCGTGCGCAGCGACATGGCCGACTGCACGGTCTCGGGCACCACCTTCTTCGAGAGCCGCTTCGAACGCGTGGTGATGGTGGGCGCGCGACTCACTGCCGCCGGCTTCTTCCAGTCCACCATCGAGGGACTCGCACTGACCGACAGCACGCTCGACTTCGCGACCTTCTCGCAGTGCGGCATTGACAAGCTGCTCTTCAAGCGAGCCGCGCTCGAGAAGGTCACGGTGGCCAACTGCAACACGGGGATGATCGACTTCTCGGCAGCCCGCCTGGAACGGACCGTGCTGCTCGAATGCGATCTGAGGCAGTGCAAGTTCGAAGGCACGGGCTTTTCCAACGTGGTGCTGATCCGATCCAACCTGGCGGGCAAGGCGTTCGTGCGGCAGCAGTTCGTCAACACGCAGTTCGTCGGTGCCGACCTGAGCGGCTGCGACTTCTCGCACGCGCGCATCGCGCAGGCGAACTTCCAAGGCGCCAAGCTGGCGGGCGCTCGATTCGACAAGGCGTTGGCGCCCAACGCAATCTTCATGGAAGCCGACCTGAGCGCGGCCCGCTTCGACCATGCGGTGCTCCGGCAGGCCCTGTTCGTCGGCGCGAAGGCCCCGGGCGCGAGCTTCGCGTCGGCCGACCTGCACCAGAGCAACTGGTCGAACGCCGTGCTGCCGGACGCCGTGTTCAGCGGCAGCGACCTGACCTACGCCGACTTCTCGCATGCCGACCTGAGCCGTGCCGACCTGCGAAGCGCGACGATGTTCCGCACCAAGCTGCATGCCGTCAAAGACCTGGGAGCGCGCTACTCCGACCGTGCGCGCGCCCTCGAAAGCGAACCCGAATTGCTGGCTGCCGAAGCATGGCGGCCGCTTCCCCTGTCCGGATGATTGGAGATCGACGATGAGCACACGAGACGACCGACTTCTGCAGCTCTGCGCTGCGCCGATGCAGGCCCTCGGCACGGTGCTGGCGGTCGATGCGGAGGGAGGGGGGTGCCTGGTGGACGTCGGCGCGAATGACATCGGTGCGTTCGACATCGGCACGAGCGATCCGACCGCGGCCGATGCGGGGACGCCGGACTCACGCACAGGCGGTGCGGCAACGGCCGATGCGGCGCGAGGCGCGTTGCGCGCGCGACGTGCCGCAAGCTGTTTGCTCGACCCCGCGCCCGGCGACCGCGTGTGGCTGGTCGGCGACCTCGCACAGGGCCTCTACGTCACGGCGATTCTGGAACGCGCCGCCGCTGCTGCAGACGCAGCGCCGCCGCGCATGAGCCTGCCGCCCGGCACCCTGATCGATGCGGGCGCCGGCGCGATGACGCTCCGGGCCGATGCGCTGCGCTTCGAGGCCGCGTCGCAGCTGTCGGTGCAGGCCGATTCGGCGGCCATCGTGGCCCGCAAGCTGAGCGGGGTGGGGCGCGAGGCGGTGTGGTCCTTCGGGCATATCAAGGTGATCGGCGAGCTGATCGAGAGCTTTGCCGAACGCGTGGTGCAGTTCGCGCGCTGGAGCCAGCGCACGGTCGAGGGCATCGACCAGCTGCGCAGCGCGCACGTGGACTACCGGGCGACGCACACCATGCAGCTGCAGGCGGAGAACCTGGTGGCGAACGCAGAGAACCTGGTGAAGGTAGATGGGGAGCAGATTCATATGGGCTAAAGCTCCCCCCCAGGCTGCGCGCACTTCGTGTCGCTTCGCCAACCCCCTGCCGGGGGCAACACCGGCGGCCCGGCAGAGCCGGATCCGCGGTGTTTCGCGAAGGGGAAAGGGGCTTGGGGAGGTTGGGATTGTGTTGATGTTTTGAGATGAGAGGTGTTTGATGTTTGCAAACTGTCAGTTGATGGGGATGGACACGGCGTTTCCGGATGTGTGTCTGACGCCGAGTCCGGTGGGGCCGGTGCCGGTGCCTTATCCGAACATCGCGATGGGGCCGATGGCGATTCCGAATGTGCCGACGATTCTTTTCATGGGGGCGCCGGCGCACAACATGGGGACGACGATTCCGATGACGAACGGCGACAACGCGGGGTTGGCGACGGGGGTGGCGTCGGGCGTGGTGATGGGGCCGAGCCGGCATCTGACGGGCGCATTCACGGTGCTGCTGAAAGGAATGCCGGCCACGCGCATGACCAGCGTATCGTTGCAGAACAGCACCAACGCGCCGGGCTGCCGGCTGGTGCCGAGCCAGGTGAAGGTGCTGATGCTGGCCGCATGAGCGGCAAGGGACGACAACGCATGGGCGAGGAGATTCGATCGTGATCAAGCTGAAGGTGGTCGGGCTGCGCGGAGCGCCGCTGGCAACGCCGAAGTGGGCGCAGTTCGGTGCGGACGGCGGCAGCATCGGGCGCGCGGAGTCCAACGCGCTGGTGCTCGACGACCCGGACCGCACGGTGTCGCGCGTGCATGCCCAGCTGATCTGCCGCAACGGACGCTTCGTGGTGATCGATCGCGGCAGCAACCCGATGACGCACAACGGCAGCCCGCTGGGTGCGGGCAAGGAAGCGATGCTCGCCGGCGGCGACCGGCTGACGATCGGGGGCTTCGAGCTGTCGGTCGAAGAGGTCGGCGGCGATGCAGTGGCGGCGGGCGCTGGAGCTTTCGCTGGCGCGGCGAGGCCGAGCGACGACGATCCGTTCGCCGACCTGCTGGTGGGGCTCACGCCCGGGTCCGCGTCGACGCCGGCAGCGTCGTCACCGGTGCAGCGCGCGTCGGCTTCGAGTCTGCCGTCGCCCGATCCCGGACATTCCGCGCGCGCGACGGCCGTGTCCTCGCCGGGGGCGCAGGGCGGCGCGGCGCCTGGATTGCCGGCGGACCCGTTCGAAGACTTGCTGGCCGGGCCCATGCCGGGGCGGGCCGGAGGATCGGCCGACACCGATCCTTTTGCAGACCTCTTCGCGCCGGTCGACGCACAGGCCCAGGCGCGGGGTGGTGCCAGCGCCACGGCGGGAGCGGGTGGCGGTTTCGGCGCGGCGCCGGCCGCAGGCCGCGGTGCGCTGGACGATTTTTCCGATCTCGCGGCACGGCCGGCCGGCAAGGCGGCGGGCATCGACGATCTCTTCGGTGGACTGGGTGGATTGAGTGGGGTTGGCGGTGCGGGCAGCGATCCGCTCGCGCTGTCGCCGCTGGCCGATCCGCTGCGGCAACCCAACACGGCGGGCAGCGCGGACCCGTTCGCCGCGCTGCAGGGGCAAGGCTTCTCGACACCGGCGGCGCCGCCGCGCAGCGATCATCTGCCGATCGGCCAGTTCGGCTTTGTGCCGCCAGCGGCGGCTCCGGGCGGCGGCGGGGGGCTGCTGGACCTGCCGGGCGCGCCCGTTGCCGTGCCGGCACCGGCGGCGACCCCCGCCGTGTCGTCCACGCCACCTCCAGTCGCTTCGAAGACCGCGCCATCGACCGCTGCCGATGTGCCCGCCTCGCCGGACGCGCTGATGGCGGCCCTGCTGCGCGGGCTCGGCAGTTCGCACCAGATGCCGCATCAGCTCACGCCCGCGCTCATGGAACGCATCGGCGTGCTGCTGCGCACGGCGACCGAGGGCACGCTGCAACTGCTGCTGACCCGCCAGGAGTTCAAGCGCGAGTTGCGCGCTGAAGTGACGATGATCGCGTCGGAGGCCAACAACCCGCTCAAGTTCTCGCCGACGGCCGAAGTGGCGCTGGCGCATCTGATGGGGCCGGGCATCCGCGGCTTCATGCCGGCCGAGGCGGCGATGCGCGACGCTTTCGACGACCTGCGCGCGCACCAGTTCGGCGTGATGGTCGGCATGCGCGCCGCGCTGGCCCAGGTGATCGAACGCTTCGCGCCCGACGAGCTCGAAAAGAAGATCGCGGCCCGCTCCGCGCTCGACAGCCTGTTCGCCGCCAACCGCAAGGCCCGGTTGTGGGATCAGTTCATCGCGCTCTACGGCGGCATTGCGAGCGAGGCCGAGGACGACTTCCACGCGCTCTTCGGGCGCGCCTTTCTCCAGGCCTACGAAGAGCAGATGAAGCGCCTGAAGTCGACCGGCAACTGACACACACACCAAGATGCAAGGGAGCTGATGTGGAGATCGAAATCGTCACCCTGTCCAAGCAGGGCGGCCGCGACTACAACGAAGACGTGTTCGGGCAATGGAACGACGGGCGTTTCGTGGCCTGCCTGGTGGCCGATGGCGCGGGCGGCCACGGCGGCGGCGACGTGGCGGCGGCCACGGTGCGCGGCAGCGTGCTCGCCGCCTTCGCATCGGCGCCCACGACAGAAGGGCCCGCGCTGCGCGACCTGCTGCTGCGCGCCGACCGCGACGTGGCCGCGCGCCAGGCGGAGGGCGGCAAGCTGTCGGCGATGCGCTCGACCGTGGTGCTGGCCGCCATCGACCTGCACGAACACCGGCTGGCATGGGCGCATTGCGGCGACAGCCGGGCCTATCTGTTTCGCGGTGGGGTCCAGCAGGCGCGGACCGTCGACCACAGCCTGGTGCAGCAGATGGTGGCCGGCGGAATGATCGACGAAGAGGGCGCACGCCTGCATCCGCAACGCAACATGCTGCTGTCGGCGCTCGGGTCGAGCGACGGGCAACCCGAGATCTCCGTGTCCGAGCCGATGGCGCTGGCCGTCGGCGACGTGCTGCTCTTGTGCAGCGACGGGATCTGGGAGCCGCTCGGCGACGCCTGCCTTTCCGAGACGCTCAACGCGTCGGGCAATCCGAGCCAGTGGATGGAGCTGCTCGACGCCCGGGTCCGGGCGCTCGCCAAGCCGGGCCATGACAACTACACCGCCGTGGCGGTGTGGGTTCACGACGACGACGTGATCACGCAGCTGATGCCGTGAAGAAGAACCCCGTGCGGACGCGGCCCGCCGGGGTGAAGCGAATCAGCCGTAGGCCTCGTTCTTTGCGATGTTCCAGGCGGCGGTCTTGACGCCTTCGCCGCCGCCCTTCTTGGTTTGCGGGTCGTACTCGAACTTGACCTTGGCGAAGTTGAGCGACACGCTCTCGGTGAGCCGGTCTTCGCCGCCGCTGCCGCCGGTGCTGACGCTGCTGACGATCAGGTCTTCCATCGTGATCTTGATGTATTCGAGCGGCGTGTCGCCGGCCTTGCGCACGACCAGCACGGCCTTGTCGTAGTGCGTGCCCTTGCAGCATGCGAGCAGCAGCGCGTGCGACGACGAGTCGACGTACTTGGTGAAGGAAAGATCCTGCACATTGACCTTGCCCGCGCCACCGCCGGTGCCGACGTGCGTGGTGCCGCTTTGCGAGGCGCCCCAGCTCCATGCCAGGACGTCGATGTCCTTCGCGTGCTTGGCGTCCACGGACTCGCCGTCGACCTTGTCGATCTTCATGAACATGTCTACAGCCATGATGCCTACCTTTCAGTTGCGGTGGAGAGAGAAAGTCACTACTTGCCGCCCTTGGCCGAGGGCAGCTTCGAAACCAGCCGCAGGGACACGGTGAGCCCCTCCAACTGATAGTGGGGGCGCAGGAAGAATTTCGACGTGTAGTAGCCAGGGTTGCCCTCGACTTCCTCGACGACCACTTCGGCCGCGGCGAGCGGCTTGCGGGCCTTGGTTTCTTCCGACGAGGTGGACGGGTCACCGTCGACGTAGTTGGTGATCCACTTGTTGAGCCAGCGCTCCATGTCGTCGCGTTCCTTGAAGCTGCCGATCTTGTCGCGCACGATGCACTTCAGGTAGTGGGCGAACCGGTTGCACGCGAAGAGATAGGGCAGGCGCGCGGCGAGGTTCGCGTTGGCGGTGGCGTCGGGGTCGTCGTATTCCGCGGGCTTGTGCAGCGACTGGGAGCCGATGAAGGCCGCGAAGTCGGAGTTCTTGCGGTGGATGAGCGACAGCAGCCCGGCCTTCGAAAGTTCGGCCTCGCGCCGGTCGCTGATGGCGATCTCGGTGGGGCACTTCTGGTCGACGCCGCCGTCGGAGCTCGGGAAGGTGTGCAGCGGCAGATTCTCGACCGCGCCACCCGACTCGATGCCGCGGATGCGCGAACCCCAGCCGTACATCTTGTAGGAGCGGTTGATGTTGGTGGCCATCGCGTAGGCCGCGTTGGCCCAGGCGTACCTGCTGTGGTCGGCGCCGGACACGTCTTCCTCGAAATCGAATTCCTCCACCGGGTTGGTGTTGGCGCCGTAGGGCGTGCGCGCCAGGAAGCGCGGCATGCAAAGGCCGATGTACTTGGAGTCGTCGGATTCGTGCAGGCTGCGCCAGCCTGCGTATTCGGGTGTGGAGAAGATCTTGGTCAGGTCGCGCGGGTTGGCGAGTTCCTGCCACGACTCCATCTGCATCAGGTTGGAACTGGCACCGGTGATGAAGGGCGCGTGCGCCGAGGCCGCGATCTTGGCCATCTCGCCGAGCAGTTCGACGTCCGGCGGGCTCTGGTCGAAGTGATAGTCGCCGACGATCGCGCCGAAGGGCTCGCCGCCGAACTGGCCGTATTCCTGCTCGTAGACCGCCTTGAACATCGGGCTCTGGTCCCAGGCCGCGCCCTTGAACTTCTTGAGCGTCTTGTGCAGCTCCTTCTTGGAGATGTCCATCACGCGGATCTTGAGGTTCTCGTCCGACTCGGTGTTGTTCACCATGTAGTGCAG
>JAHJOG010000033.1 GCA_018820395.1 Gammaproteobacteria bacterium
CCACACGCCGCCCAGGCCTTCGCTTTGCAGCGTGCTTCCCATGACGCCCGGCGCAAAGAGGATGTTGCGCGGCCCGCCAGCAGCCAGATGCCCAGCGCGCGGACCACCGACGAAACGCGACCATTCATTGAAAGCGGCGTCACCCATCCACGCCCGGGCCGCGTCGGCGAGCTCGGACTTCTTCAGCATCGCCCCCTGCTCGCTCCAGTCGGCGGTCAGAAGCTTTTCGAGATCGGTCAAGCTGCGCGGCATGGTCGGCTCCTTTCATTCCTTGAGGGCCGCGACCTCGGCGTCGGTCGCGAAGTACAGGTCGTACTGGTTCACCAGGCCATAGAACAGCCCGCCGACATTGCGGTACTGCTGCCAGAGGAACATGCGCGCCTGCGTCAACGCCTCGCCGGCCGCCATCGGCTTCGGGTCGTGGCGCCGATAGAAGAGCTGAAAGAACAGCCAAGCGAATTTGCTCGCGAGCTGCACCGGCACCTTGATCTCGGTGCCAACGTAGGCGCGCACGCCCCGGTCGAAGAAGCGGCTTTCGAGCATGCCGGTCTGGAAAGGGTCTGCCGTTGCCGTCGAACAGGCGTTGGCGAACACCATCGGCGCCGTGGCGAACTTGCGAAACGACAGGTCGGTGTGCGTCACCCGGTCTTTGGCGTCGTTCGACTCGCCGAAGCGAAGCACGAGTCGATCGTCGGCCACGCTGCAGTGGCAATAGAAATAGACCACGCCGACCGGCTCGGGCGCCGGCTGGTCGAGCGCTTTGACCACCTGCAACTTGGGGTCGGCTTGCAGCAGATCGGGCAACACGGACTGGCCCCAGCCCGCGAACTCCGCGGACTGCCAGGCCGATTCGGTGGCCACCGGGTCTTCTTTTTCACTGCCCCAGTACAGAAGATTGAGCGCGTGCGTGGGCGTCGCACTGGCCAGTGCACGCGACGGGTCGTGCGTGGCCCACGCCTGGCTCGCAAGCCGGAAGCGCAGACCCAGAAAGCCTTCGGGATCGATGGGCTCGACGCGCGTCACGTCGGGCATGCGAAGGTTCATGAGCGCCCAGGGCATGTGCGGCACGCGGCCGCTGCCTTCGGTCCACTGGAAGTCGACGCGGCTGCCGGGCTCGAGTTCGTCGAGCATGGCGCGCAGGCGCGTGCCGGCGGCAAAGCAGGTGTTGTAGAGCGCATAGCCGGCCGTGGCGAACTCGCGCCATTCGTCGCTCGCAGACATCGCCTGGAAGCTGGCCTCGTGGACCGCATCCGCACGGCTCGGCAGCGACCCCCAGCCGCCCTGCATGTGAGCCGCCAGATCGGTGCTGCGCTCGGCGAGACGGGCCGCCAGGTCCGCCGCGTCGATGGCGTCGAAATACTCGCTCCAGTTTTCGCGGAGCCGGTCGAACGCATCGCGAACGCCGTGGATGAATGGTGCCAGTTCTGCCGCCGTGATGTTCCAGTCTTCGTCGTGGGTGTAGTCCTTGATCTGCGCGCCGCGGCGCATGGTGACCAGCGCCGTTTCCTTCCACAGCCGCACGTGGACGTGAAAGCGCGGCGTGGTCCATTCGTGCGTGGTGGTCAAAAGGAGCTGCGACGCCGCCGCGACCGTGTCGTCGCGCGCGATCAGCGATGGCGCGCCGAGATCGACGGTGAGTTCGCGGTACATTTCGCGCCCGCCGTCCTGCCCGACCGCGTAGATCGCCACCTGCAACTCGCCGAGCGCCGCGCCGGTCCGGATGCGAAGCTCGTGCACCGCGCTGTCGCCCTGCGCCGGCACATGCAGGTCGAAGCTGGCTTCCCAGAAGCTGCCGGCACGCCGCACCTGGCAGTTCGAGCCTTCGGCGATGAAATCCACGTCGCGCGACACCACCACCCAATGCGTGGACAGGCCGCCTGCCGGCACGTCGACGACCACGGTGTTGCCTTGCGCCAGGTTGTTCTTCTTCGCGCGTGCGACGCCCATGCGCAGCGCGTACGCCTGCTCGCTGGCCAGCGCGCCGGTGGACGGCCCGATGCGCTCTTCGCCCGCCGCGCTGGAAAGCTCATGGGCGGTGACGAAGAAATCCCGGCGCGGCGGTTCGCCGGCCGCCGGCGCGTCCGCGTCCGCGGTGTCGAAGACAGGTGTTTCTGGGGCCGGGGACGGCATCGCCTGCGGAAGGTCGACGCGAGCCGAATAGGTGTGGCCGAACATGCCTTCGAAGACGCCGTCGGCAGGCTCGTCGTAGGCGACGAGTTCTTCCACGGCATCTTCCGCCGCACCGTCGCCCGCATGCTCCAACAACTCGGCCAGTTCCATGGCGTCGTGCCGGCCCAGTTGGATCAGGTCCAGCTGCTGCATCGAGAAGTTCTTCCTGCGCGCGAGGATGGGGCCGATCGGATCGGCATCCACCTCCAGCGCCCAGGCGATCACGCGGTCGCCGAAATAGTCGGTGAAAAGGGGCGCCAGCGTCGGCCGCAGCGCGCCGAACCGGATCAGGGTCTTGAGGTACAGCGCATAGTCGATGGCTGTATCGCGGGAGGGCGCAACGACCTCCGGGTACTTGCGCAGCAGCCGGGCGAGGTCGGCCGCGTCGCTGCCGAGTTCGTCCTGGATGGACGAACTTCGGGTGCCCAGATAGCGAAAGAATTTCGGGTACTGCTCGAACACGAGAACCCTCCTCGTCGGCATGGGGCCGGACCGGCCACACTGTAGAGGAATCCGCCGCGCCCGTGAACCGGGCTGCAACGACCGCCGCCCCTCATCCGGGCGAGGACCGGCGCGAAAGCGGCCGCCGCCGCCGCTCGACGCTCGTCAGGCTGCAGGCCGGCTGACCGCCTGCGCCGGTTGAACCAACATCCGCCGCCCTGCCCCCCAGCCGGCCCAGGCCATGCCGGCTGCCAGCGCCACCAGCAGCAGCGCGATCGACTGGAAGCCGCCGGTCCAGGCGCGGATCAGCCCGGCCAGCAGCGGCCCCGAAGCCGCGACCACATAGCCCCAACCTTGCGCCATCGCCGAGAGCTGCGCGGTCACGGCGGCGTCAGGCGAGCGCATGACGATCAGGCTCAGCGCCAGCGCGAAAGCGCCGCCCTGTCCGCAGCCGAGCAGCACGGCCCAGAACCAGCGTCCGCCGAGCGGCGCGAACATCAGCGCCAGCATCGCCACGAGGATGAGCGCGGCCAGCGCCACCGCGAAAGCGCGCTGGTCGCGAAAGCGCGCCGCGATCGATGGCGTGACCAGACAGGTGGCCAGCTGCGTGAGGATCGACAGTGCGGCCACGTAGCCGGCCTCGGCGCCGTCGAGCCCACGCTCGCGCAGCAACGGCGCGAGCCAGCCCAGCACGATGAAGGCGAGCGTCGACTGCAGCCCCATGAAGCCCGTGACCTGCCAGGCCAGCCGGTCGCGCAGCAGGCTGCCGGCCCGCGCCGCATTCGCCGCGGGGCGCTGGTGCGGCGCGTTCAGCGCCCACGGCGCCCAGAGCAGCGCCACCGCCACCGCCGGCACACCCCACACGGCGAGCGCCATCACCCACGAACCGTCGAACACGTGTCGCTCGATCGGCACCGTGAAGGCCGTGGCGCCCGATGCGCCGGCACACACGCACAGCGTGTAGATGCCGGTCATCATGGCCGAGCGCGTCGCGAAGTCGCGCTTGACCAGCCCGGGCAGCAGCACGTTGACCACCGCGATGCCGGCGCCGGCCAGGGCCGACAGCGCGAAGAGCACGGGCAGCCCCGCGCTCGATCGGAACAGCACACCGACCGCGATCAGCACCAGCCCGCCGAGCACCGTCCGCTCGGTGCCGAAGCGACGCGCCAGGGCCGGCGCCGGTGCCGCGAACACGCCCAGGCACAGCAAGGGCAGCATCGTGAGAAAGCTGGCGCCCGTGGGGCTGAGCGCGGTGTCGCGCATCACGTCGGGCAACACCACCGACAGGCTGCCGAAGAGCGGCCGAAGGTTGAAGGCGATGAGGCAGATGCACAGCGCCAGAAGGACCTGCCGGGTGCGGGAAATAGCGGGCTGCGATGGCAGCGGGTGGGTGGATGACTTCATGGCGACCCCGCACTGTAGAGGGGTTTGCCACCACGGGCGTCCGACCCGGGGCATTCGGTACGGTAGGCGCGTCGCACATTTGACGTTAGCATCCGTCGACGCAGCGATCACGCCAACAAGACGCTCCGCTCTGCCGTGCGCGGCCGGGGTTTTCAGTTTTTTTCAGGGGGAGAAGCGATGAATTCAGTCGCATGGAAGGCAGCAGCCATGTTCATCGGCCTGTGCGCGGCGCTGCCGCAGGCGCAGGCCGGGCCGACCACCGACCGCATCAGGCAGACTGGCCGAATCGTGATCGCGTACCGCGAATCATCGGTGCCGCTTTCCTATGTCGACGCCCGCGGCCAGCCGGTCGGCTACGCCATCGACCTGTGCGTGCGCATTGCCGAAGCCGTCAAGCAAAAGCTGGCCATGAAGTCGCTTGAAGTCAGCTACCGGCTGGCGACCACCGGCACCCGCATTCCATTGATCGTCGACGAGCAGGCCGACCTCGAATGCGGCTCCACGACCAACAACGCCGAGCGCCGCAAGCAGGTCGCGTTCACCATCCCGCACTACATTTCGGGCGCCCGCTACCTGGTGCGCGCCGACAGCACCATCAGCGAGCTGGCCGACTTCGCGACCAAGAAGCTCGCCAGCACCCGCGGCACGACGCCGCTCGCCGCGATCCAGAAGGCCAACAAGGACCGGTACCTGGGCATCGACATCGTCGACGCCTCAGAGCACGAGGCCGCGGTCGAGATGCTCGCCCGCCGCGAGATCGACGGATTTGCCATGGACGACGTGCTGCTCTTCGGGCTGCGCTCCAAGCAGCGGAACCCGCAGGACTTCAAGGTCGTCGGCAAGTTCCTCACCGTCGAGCCGCTCGCGATCATGATGAGCAAGAACGACCCCGACTTCAAGTTGATCGTCGACGACGAGATGCGCCGGCTAATCGTGAGCCGAGAAGCCTACGACATCTACGACAAGTGGTTCAGAAAGCCCATCCCGCCGAACAACATCGCGCTCGACATGCCGATGAATTACCTCACCCGCGACTTCTGGAAGTTCCCGACCGACCAGGTGCCGAACTGAATCCACCGACGCCATGACGAACGACCGAGCCCCGAAGACCGACCGCTTCGCGCGCCGCTTGCTGCGCAAGATCCAGCGCGACGACATCTTCAACGGGGCCGCGGCGCTCGGCTTCTATCTCACCCTGGCGATCTTTCCCGCAGTGATCCTCACCATGGCGGTGATTCCCTACCTGCCCATCGAGCACGTCGACCAGGCGATCATGGACCTGCTGCGCCAAGCCCTGCCGCGCGAGGCATCGAGCATGCTAACCGGCGTGGTGCGCGACGTCACCACCCAGCGCAGCGGCGGCCTGCTTTCCTTCGGCATTGCGGCCAGCCTGTGGGCGACCTCCACCGGCATGTACGCGATCATGCAGCAGCTCAATACCACCTACGACGTCGAGGAGGGCCGCGGCTTCTTCAAGGGCCGGCTGGTGGCCATCGGCCTGAGCCTGCTCTTCATCGTGCTCGTGATCGGCGCCTTTTCGCTGATCGTGTTGGGCGGCGTGCTGCAGGACTGGGTGCGCTCGCAGCTCGGCGCCAACGACGCGGTCTTCGCCTTCTTCGCGCTGGTCCGCTGGCTCATCATCGCCGTGGGCCTGCTGCTGGCCTTCGCCATCATCTATTACCTCGGGCCCAACGTGGAACAGCGCTTTGCCTTCGTCTCCCCAGGCAGTGTGGTCGGCGTGCTGCTGCTCGTTGCGGCGTCACTCGGCTTCGCCTGGTACGTGCAGAGCTTCGGCAACTACAGCGCCACCTACGGCAGCATCGGCGCGGTGATCGTGCTCATGCTGTGGCTCTATATCTCGGGGCTGGCCATTCTGGTCGGTTCAGAGATCAACGTGCTCGTCCAGGGACGCGCGAAGCAGGCCGACAGCGCCTGACCGGGGCGGGCGCTGCACGGCCCCAGGGCCGGCTGCTAAGCTGCCTGCCGGTATGAACAACACCTTGCTCAAGGGCCTCTCCGTCCTCGAACTCCTGTCGCGCAGCCCGCGTCCCCTCAGCCTCACCCAGATCGGCAAGGAGCTCGGCATGGGCAAGAGCAACGTCCATCGGCTGATGCAGGCGCTGGTCGAAACGCGCTTCGTGCTGCGCGAGGAAGAATCCGGCACCTACACGCCGTCGATCAAGCTGTGGGAACTCGGCTCCGCCGTGCTCGGCAAGCTCGACCTGCGTCGGCATGCCGAGCGGCAGATGGAGCGGCTCATGGACACACCGGCGAAAGCGTCCATCTGTCGGTGCTCGACGGGCTCGAAGTGGTGTACGTGCACAAGGTCGACAGCGAGCGCCCCGTGCGCGCCTACACGCAGATCGGCGGCCGGGTGCCGGCCTATTGCGTGGCCACCGGCAAGGCGCAGCTCGCGTTCGCGCGCGAGCACGTGCTGCAGTCCGCGGGCAGTGCGCTGCAGCAACACACCGGTCACACCATCACGGATCGCGACGAGTTCCTGAAGGAAATGCAGAAGGTCCGACAGCGCGGCTACGCCATCAACCGCGCCGAGTGGCGCGAAGACGTCTGGGGCATCGCGGCGCCCGTCATGGACACGCGCGGCTTCGTGATCGCGGCCGTCGGCATTTCGGGGCCGGCCTCACGCTTTCGCAAGTCGGTGCTGGCCGCCTGGGCCGACGCGGTGATCGCGACGGCGACCGACGTTTCCGACGCGTTGGGCGGCGACAGGCCGCCGGCGGCGCTCAACCGCGTTCGCCTCGGCACGGCCGACGAGCCGCCGCGGGACCGATCGCCGGCAGCCTGAGACTGAGACTGCGGGTGGCCGAGGCCGTCCGGCCGACCCGGCCGGCGAGGCGATCAGGCGTCCACCAGCCGATGTCGGCGCACGACCTTCACGGCGTCCGTCACTGCGGCCACGTACGCACTCGGCCGCCCGGCCATCGACAGCAGCGTGATCTCCGCACCCGGCATCGCCGGCTCGGTGCGCAGGATCTCCAGCGCGCCCAGCGACACGTCGCTGCCGTAGTAGTCGCAGGGCAGCATGCCGACGCCCTGCCCCATGGTCACCAACCGTGCCATGACTTCCATGCTGCTGCAGGTGATCGCAGGCTGGTAGCGCGCGCCGCCGGCAGCGAACCAGGCCTTGATCCCGGCGTGGTGGAACGACTCCGGCGGCAGCGCGATGACGGGCAAGGCCGCGATGTCCGACGGCGTGAGCCGCGCGCCGCCCGCGCCCAGCGACGGGCTCGCCATCCATGCGAAGCGCTCTTCGCCGATCGATTCGCACTGCAGCTCGGGCTCGTCCAGCCGGCCGACGATGATTGCGACGTCGAGCTGGGCCGCGCGAATCTTGCGCGTCAGTGCCTTCGACAGCGCGATGTCCAGCTGCAGTTCGAGCGCCGGGTGGCGCGTGCGCAGCTCACGCACCAGCGCAGGCAGCCAGGTGCCCGCCACCACGCCCACGGCGCCCAGTCGCAGCGTGCCCGAGACCGACGACGTGTCGGCGATGCGGGCACGCAATTGCTCGAGGGCGGCCACGATCTGCTGCGACATCGCGAAGAGTTCGCGGCCCTTGGGAGTGAGCTGCGCGCGATGCGCACTGCGGTCGAAGAGCTCCACGCCCAGGTCGTGTTCGAGGTCCTTCACGCGGGCCGACACCGTGGACTGCGTGGTGTGCATCCCCTCGGCCGCGGCCGCGAAGCTGCCCTTGGCCACGATCTGCACGAAGGTCTGTAGTTGCTTGAGGTTCATCGCCAGGAGCGATGAAGAACCATCGCTCGAATTCGTTGGAAAGTCCGACCGAGCCTGCCTAGACTGAAGCCCATCCGACCCACATTCATCGCAGGAGACATCATGCAGGAAGCCGCCCACATCCTCAACGAATCGCACACCAGCACCGCTTCGACGATTCCACGTCAACCGCTCGCCGGCGGTGTGGTCTGGGACGCCGCGCGCCTGAAGCCGACCGACGGCATGGTCCACATCGACGCCGACGCCATGGGCGAACTCAGGGCGCTCGTGGCCTCGCTGCGCAACGACCCGCTGCCGCTCGAAGCCCTGGAGCCCGAAGACTTCCGCCTCGACGCA
>JAHJOG010000297.1 GCA_018820395.1 Gammaproteobacteria bacterium
CTTTGGCTTCGCTGCCGAACTTGCTCGCCAGAACGGTGGCGATGGCCGCCGTCAGCGTGGTCTTGCCGTGGTCCACGTGACCGATGGTGCCCACGTTCACGTGCGGCTTCTTGCGCTCGAATTTTCCTTTTGCCATTTTCTCGACTCCGAAAAATAACTAGATCAACACACTGAAGTGGGGTCACAGCACATGGTCTGCAACCCCCAATTTGGTGCCCATTGCGGGAATCGGACCCGCGACCTCTCCCTTACCAAGGGAGTGCTCTACCACTGAGCCAAATGGGCCGAACTCTCAATTCAAATCGCTACGCAGTCGAATCTCAATGCAGTTTGTGGAGCGGGAGACGGGAATCGAACCCGCGTCATTAGCTTGGAAGGCTAGGGTTCTACCATTGAACTACTCCCGCATCGCGGCGCGCCAACTGCCTCTGAGAATGGTCTTTCGACGTTCTTCTGCCCTTTTAAAAACTGCCCGACACCTGTCTTTCAACTTGCCGGACTCGCTTCTTGCAAACCGCTTTCAACCCGACTTCTGCGCTGGTGGAGAGGGCTGGATTCGAACCAGCGTACTCGTAAGAGGGCAGATTTACAGTCTGCTGCCATTAACCACTCGGCCACCTCTCCGGCGAACCTCGGAATATAGCACGGTTGAATGGCAGTCCGGCAGCAGGACAGGGTGAAGGATGCAGTACCCCTTGCATTCTACCCGGGCGAATCAGCCCACCCACCATCGGGCCAGATGCCCGCTTGCCCAAAGTGGCCACACCCGATGAATGGCGTCGGCGGGCGTAGTGCCGACAAGGGCGATGGGTGATTGGCCATTAGCAGCTTGTGACGAGCCGTGTCGATCAAGGCACGCTTGCTCTGAGCGTGGGCGCCCCAGAGCATGAAGACCACTGGCTGGGGCCCCGACGCGACATGGCGTATCACAGCATCGGTCAACACTTCCCAGCCCCGCCCGGCATGACTGGCGGGCTGCGCTTCTTCCACGGTCAGGCAGGTATTCAGCAACAGCACGCCTTGCTTCGCCCAGGCCACCAGGCTTCCGCCAGGCGTAGGAAAAGGCGGTGGGGGTGTTTTCAGGTCGCGCTGGATTTCCTTGAAGATGTTGCGCAGCGACGGCGGCAGCCGCACCCCTGGCGCGACCGAAAAAGCCAGGCCTTCGGCCTGACCGCGGCCATGGTAGGGGTCCTGGCCGAGGATGACGGCACGCACGGCCTCCGGCGGGGTCAGTTCGAGCGCGCGCAATGGCTGCGGGGGAAAGATCACGGCGCCGGCCGCGAGCCTGTCTGCAAGAAAGCCGATGAGCTTCGCCCCCGCCGGCGATGCGAAAAAAGCGTCCACGAGCGGCCGCCATCCTGGCGCGACGGCCCAGCGACGAGGGTCGGCGCTTTCGAGCTGACCACTGCCGCTCATCGAAACAGCCGGGCCAGCGCGTCTCCCGGTTCGTCGGCACGCATGAAAGCTTCACCGACCAGAAAGGCATGGACGCCCGCCGCCCGAAGCCGCTTGACGTCATCCTGCGAGGCGATGCCCGATTCGGTCACGGCCATCCGTTCGGACGGAATTCTCGGAAGCAGATCGATCGTGGTCTGCACCGACACATCGAAGGTGCGAAGGTTTCGGTTGTTCACGCCGATGAGCGGCGTCCTGAGCCGGAGCGCACGCTCGAGTTCGTCGGCATCGTGCACCTCGACCAGCACCGCCATGTCCAGGCCGAGCGCCACCGCCTCGAAATCGCGCAATTGCGCATCGTCCAGACAGGCCGCGATCAGCAGAATGGCGTCGGCGCCCATCGCACGCGACTCGTAGATCTGGTACGCGTCGACGATGAAATCCTTGCGAAGCACCGGCAGACCGCACGAGGCGCGCGCCTGCTTCAGATAGTCCGCGCCGCCCTGGAAGAACTGCCTGTCCGTCAGCACGGACAAGCAGGCGGCATTGATCTTGCCGTCGCCCTCCGCGTAGCTCTGCGCGATGTCGGCCGGGATGAAGTCTTCGCGCAAGACGCCCTTGCTCGGGCTCGCTTTCTTGATTTCGGCGATCACGGCCGCGTGGCCCGCGGAAATCTTCGTGCGCATCGCGCCCACGAAGTCACGCGTGAGCCCGCGGCTTTCGGCGTCGAAGCGCACGGCGTCGATGGGGCTCTTCTGCTGCGCCGCGGCGATCTCCTGGCGTTTGACGGCGACGATCTGATCGAGGATGTCTGACATGGCTCGGCTCCGTGTCAGCTTGCGGATGTCGCCGCGACCAGCTGCGCCAGCTTGGCCTTCGCGGCACCCGATTCGAGCGCCGTGCGCGCGCGCTCGATGCCATCGGCGATCGAGCCGACGACATTGGCGGCGAACAGCGCCGCGCCCGCGTTGAGCAGCACCACGTCGCGCGCCGCGCCCGGCTCGTTGTTCAGCACGCCGACCAACATCGCGCGGGACTGCTCGGGAGTCTCCACGCGAAGCGCCCGGTTGCTCGACATCGAGAAGCCGAAGTCTTCCGGGTGCAGCTCGTATTCGCGCACTTCACCATCCCGAAGCTCACCGACCATCGACGCGGCGCCCAGAGACAGCTCGTCCATGCCGTCGCGCCCATACACCACCAGCGCGTGCTCGGCGCCCAGGCGCTGGAGGGCGCGCACCTGAATGCCGACCAGATCGGGATGGAACACGCCCATGAGGATGTTGGGCGCACCCGCCGGGTTGGTCAGCGGGCCGAGGATGTTGAAGATCGTCTTGATGCCCAGCTCCTTCCGCACCGGCGCCACGTTCTTCATGGCCGGGTGGTGGTTGGGCGCGAACATGAATCCGATGCCGACCTCGTCGATGCACTGCGCGATGCGCTCGCACGACAAGTTGATGTTGACACCCAGCGACTCGAGCACGTCGGCACTGCCCGACTTGCTGCTCACGCTGCGTCCACCGTGCTTGCTCACCTTGGCACCTGCCGCGGCCGCGACGAACATCGAGCAGGTCGAGATGTTGAAGGTGTGTGAGCCGTCGCCGCCGGTGCCGACGATGTCGACCAGGTGCGTGGTGTCGGCCACGTGTACCTTGGTCGAGACCTCGCGCATCACCTGGGCGGCGGCGGTGATCTCGCCGATGGTTTCCTTCTTCACGCGCAGGCCGGTGATGAACGCCGCCATCATGACCTGCGACATCTCGCCGCTCATGATCAGGCGCATGAGGTGCAGCATTTCGTCGTGGAATATCTCGCGGTGCTCGATGGTGCGCTGAAGGGCTTCCTGCGGTGTGATCTTGTGGACCTGGACTTGCGTGTGAGGCATGGGTGTCTCCGTGTCTTATGGCTGGGCGGGATTGTCGGTCATGGCAAGTTTCAAGCCGAAGCCGATGAACATGGCGCCGGCCACCCGGTCGAGCGCACGCATCCACTGGCGCACGGTGCCGCGGCGTGCCAGCC
>JAHJOG010000298.1 GCA_018820395.1 Gammaproteobacteria bacterium
CGGTGGCGGGCGCCGAGCCTCGCGGCGCGCAGGGCGCACGCGCTCGCTCGATGCACGCGTTGCGTCGCGAGCGTCGAGCGTCTCCGTCTCCGGGCTGACCCGCGCGTGATCGCCTCGGTCGACGGGCGTCGGAGCGACGAACTGCGCGGGGGCCGAGGGAGCGGGCGCAGCTGCGATGACGGGGACGGGGACGGCTTCTGGCGAAGCGGGTGGACGAACTCCGGCGTTCGAAGGAACGGCGGATTGCGCCGGTTGCGGCGCGGCTGCGGGTGCCGGGGTGGATGGCACGGCCACTGCCGCTGCTGCCGTTGCAGTTGAAATTGCAGGCGCAGGCGCAGGCGCAGGTGCCGGTGCAGGTGCAGAAGCAACTGGCGACGCAGGAACGGCAGCGCCTTGCGCACTCGGACTCGCTTCGCCGACGGCCGAAGCATCGGGAGGAAGCTCGCGCACCGGCGCAGCGGCGTGCGGCCTGACGGATTCGCGGTCCAGCAACACCGCACCCGAGCGAACGGCCGGCACCAACGCTTCGATGGCGGTGGGCGTACCCGTGACTGGCTTCGCCGGAGCGCTCGAAAGCGCCGGGGCCAATGTCTGAGCCTGCGCCGGGGCCGATACCTGTGCCGAAGCCGATGCCTGCACCGGAGCGCTCACCTGCCCGGGAACGATCGCCGCTGCGCGCGACGGCGGCTTCGATGTCGATGTCGCTGTCGATATCCCCGAAGGCCCCGTGCGCACGAACGCCGCCAACGCCAGGCCGACCACCGCGAGCACACCGACAGCGCCCCACGCAGCGGTCGACCGAACAATTCCCGCGCGTCGCGCGCCGGGCGCGAGCACACCGAGCGCCAGAAGCCGCGTCGCCAGCGGGTCGCGCAGCGCGGGCTTCTCGGACCCGGGCTGCGTGACGAACGGACTCGGTTCGACACGTGGCGCAGGCTCGGCGCCGCTCGCACGCGGCTCGGCGATCGGCGGCAGCACGTCGGGCACCTGCGCGAACAACGCATCCACGTCGATGTCGCTCCAGTCCTTCGGCTCGGGGTCCGGCAGGGAGGTCGGGGTCAACGGCGTGCTCGGCCGCAGAACCGGTTCGGTGGTCCGTGCCACCGGCACCGGCACCGGCGCCGGCGCAGTCGATGTCGATATCGCACCGCTCAACTGCGCACGAAATTCCGCCATGCTGCGCGGCCGATTGCGCGGATGCAGCGACAGCGCCGTGTCGATGGCCTGAAGAAAGCGCGCGCTGTAGTGCTCACCCGCGCGGTCGGCGAGCGGGAGCAGTTCGTCGCCCATCAACCGTTCGACCGACGGCGTCGGCGGCTTGCCCGTGATGGCCGCATGAACCACGCTCGCCAGCGCATAGATGTCGGTCCACGGCCCCTGCTTCATCGACGCGCCCTCGCCGTACTGCTCGATCGGCGCATAGCCGGGCTTGAACACCGCCGTTGGCGACGGCCCCGCGCCGTCGATCACGCGGCGCGCCGCGCCGAAGTCGAGCAGCACCGGTCCGTTTTCGGTGAGGAGGATGTTGTCCGGCGCGATGTCGCGGTGAAAGCAATTGGCCGCGTGCATCGTCTCGAGTGCGTCGATCAGCGGGTTCAGCCAGCTCATGATCTCGGCCTCGTCCGGCGCACGACCCAGTTCGCTCAGCGCACGCGCCAAGGTCGGGCCCACGTAATAGGGCATCGCCATGTAGGCCGTGCCGTTGCCTTCCCAGAAATGCAGCACCCGCACCAGCGACGGATGATCGAAGCGCGCCAGCATCCGCGCCTCGTTGACGAAGCTGCGCATGCCCGCGTGAAAGCTCTGCATGTGGCGCTGCGACTTCACCACCACCGCCGGCGACACGCTCGCGCGCGAGGCGAGCACCGCCGGCAAGTACTCCTTGATCGCCACGTGTTGTTCGAGCTCGTGGTCCCACGCCAGATAGACGATGCCGAAGCCGCCCTCCCCGATCGGCGCGACGATCTCGTAGTCCGCCAGCCGGAGCCCCTCGGGCAGCGTGTGCGCCGTGTTGCGGGCCATGTCCGCCCAGCGGGCGGAATGCAGTGAGGACTGCTGCTCCGCCGCCGGCTGCACCGGGGGTGATGCGGTCGCGGCACCCATGCGGTCCGCAGGCGGCTGCGAACGCCGGCGTCCGCCTCGCGCGCCGCCATCCACCTCCGTGGCGGGTACGGCGTGCAGGTCGAAGGCGAAGCCAGTGGTCATCGGATCCCTTTCTCGGGAAGCCCACTCTAGCGGCGATGCAATACGAAAGCATTCACCAGATGGACTAGCCAGATGGTCGGGCCGGCCATGGCGGGTCGCCCGATCGCCGTACCCATTCGAAGGGGCCGCGGGCTGCGTCGGTGCGTCCCTTGGCGCCCGTCACTTGCTACTAATTTCTACAGAACATCACCCCGTCTAGGAATTATCACAATTGGCGTACAAAAAACGAGATTTACTACAAAGTGAGTCACCGATTTCTGCGTGTATGTTCTTTTGACGGGAAAAAAGCGGGGACCTCGCCGCATTTCCGAGCAGCTTCACGGCACACAAAGGAACAGCATGTTGCAGAACAACGAACGCGGCCAGCCCACCACGCTCCGCCATTTCCTCTTCGACGAAAGCGACCCCGAGTGCGCAAAAGAATTCGACAGATTTATCAATGTGATGCTCGTCGTGTTCATCCTTTGCCTCATCGGCGCCATCTGTTGGCATGCCATTGCGCTCGGGCGCATGGTCGATGCGTCTTCTGATTTACCCCATTCGACGTATTTCCCAGAAACCGGAACCGGAACGCCACCGGGCGACAAGCCGGGAGTCACGGGCCCCGCCGCGAACAAAGGCGAGCAAATTGAAACAGCGGCTCCAGAGAAAGGCCAGAGCCAATCGAAGACGGGCCGCCAGCACCGGAACGGGTAGCCATGGAAACTGAAAGCGCCCAGCGCGCCCAAGTGCAAAAGGGCAAATAGCGGAAGAGGGGAGGAAAATGAACAATATCACAGCGCTTGTTGGCATTTTGGCCGTCTTTGCCATCTTGGCCGGCGCGCACGTGATCGACGCACTATCGCTCGAGCAATTGGCAATCGGTGTCGGCAACTTGCTCACAATCATCTGCGAATACACCGGAATTACCTGGTCGCAGAGTGTATGGATTGCAGTGTCGGCGCTGTGTCTGTGGTATTGGGGGGCTCAGAAATAAGGCTGTAGGCGGGAGAGGCAATGGGAATTCATGCTCGTCAGCTCGGCTTGCCGCACATCGGTCGATTGACGCAACACTCCGATGGAATACCAAGACTTCCGCACCAAGATCAAATCGACAGAACTGGCAGGCGATGACGTTTTCAATGACGGTTCGGGAGCCGATCGCCTCGACGACGCTTGCCAGCAGCGATCGCAGCGCACCGGAGACGCTGCCGGCCGCCCGCTGAACTCAGCGTGCCGGCGACACCAACTCGCGCCTGAGCGCTGCCAGTTCCGCGCGCACGCCCTCCACGCGCGCCACCGACAGGTAGTCGTCCACCCGCCCGCGCACATGTCGCGCGAGCCGCGCTTCCGACAGATCGCCGGACCAGTCTTCACCATCGGCCGACGCGCGCGCGGCATGCCCGTTCAGCGCGCGCCACTTGGCGCACCAGGTGACCGACCACAGCCACATGGCCGCGCGCGCGGTGAGCCAGTCTTCGGGCCGGCCCGCGCCCTCTTCGCCGAGCAACGCGCGCCAACGCCGGTAGGCGGCGATGACGTCTGGCGGCGCGAGTTCGGCGCTGCTGTCGATGTCCCAGGTGGTCGAGGTGACGAGCGTGGCGTGCGCCACGTCGAGCGCGGCGAATCCGTAGCGCGCTTTCTCCAGGTCGACCAGCACCGCGCTGCCGTCGGCGCGCACGATGAAGTTGCCGGGGTGCGCGTCGAAGGCGATCAGGCGCACGGGCTTCGGGCCGGTCGGGTGCGCCAGGGCCGCGCGCACATCGGCATGCACGGCGTCGATGCCCGATCGGCTGGCGGCTGGAAGCCCGGCCGCGTCAAGATGAACGGCCTGCGCGTCGACTTCGGCAAGCAGCGCGGCCATGGGGTCCGACGGATCGACGAGCGGCGCGCGCATGGCCTGCGGCGGAACGGGCAACGCGTGGATGCGCGCCAGCGCAGTCATGAGCGCATGCAGGTCGCCCGGCAACCGGGTCGGCCGGCCGACGATCTCTTCGACCAGCAGGGCGCCGCGCGGCAGCGCGGACGACGGCGGCAGCACGCTGCGCAGCCGGGGCGCGTGCCCGCTCGCGCTCGCGCGCTCGAAGCAGGCGGCCTGGTACGCGAGGTTGTCGGCCGCACCGAGCCCCATCTGGCTCTGCTTGGGCACCCGCGCGATCCAGCCGCTGCCGGGCAGGCGAAGTGCCAGTGCGCGAGGCCCTTGTCGGGCATGGGCTCGGGGGCGAAGGCGGCGAGCGGCGATGACGTTTCGGCGAGCGCCTGGTGAACACGCGCCGCCCAGGTGTGCGGATCGGCTGCACTGCGCGACGGCGCCGGCTGCCCCGACCGCCCACCCTCGTCGCTGTTCATGCCTCCCCCCACCGAATCACCGCCCCGCCCGCCGCCACGGCATCGGCCTCGTCGTGCGTCACGAGCACGGTGGGCAGGCCGTAGCGCCGCGCATGCTCGAAGACGAACTGGCGGAAGTCGCCGCGCAGGCGCGCGTCGAGCTTGTTGAAGGGCTCGTCGAGCAGCAGCACGCGCGGCTGCGCGAGCAGCGTGCGCATCAGCGCGACGCGGGAGCGTTGCCCGCCCGAGAGCGTCGCCGGGTCGCGATCGGCGAAGCCGGCCAACCCGCACTCTTCGAGCGCCGCATCGATTCGCTCGCGCCGCGTCGCACGCGAGCGCAGTGCCGACGGCAGCGCAAAGGCCAGGTTGCCGCCGACCGACAGGTGCGGAAAGAGCAGATCGTCCTGAAACAGGATGCCGACGCTGCGCCGCTCCGGCGGCAATGGCGTGAGCTCGATGTCGCCGACCGTCACGCGGCCGCTGCCTTCGAACACCGGCGGCAGCGTGCCGGCCAGGTAGTTGAGCAGCGTCGATTTGCCGCAGCCGCTCGGCCCCATCAGCGTGAGGCATTCGCCGGGTGCGACGGTGGCGTCGAACGCGTCGATCAACGCTGCGCCATGCAGCCGGACCGACACGCCTTCGAGCCGCAACGGCAACGGGAGCGCGCGTGTTTCGCTCATGCCGAGGCTCCGCGCTGCGGCTGCAGCACGCGAGGCACGAGTGCGGCCAGCAGATAGGCGACCAGCGGAAACGCCGCCTGCAGCACGGCCCACGTGCCGATCACGCGCCGGTCTGCGCCAGCAGAGAGCGTGACCGCCTCGGTGGTGAGCGTGGCGACGCGGCCTGCACCCGCAAAGAGCGTCGGCAGGTATTGGCCGACGCTGACCGCGAACGCCACGGCGCAGGCGATCAACAGGGGCTTCTGCAGAATCGGCAGCTTGACGCGCCACAGCACGCGCCACGGCGACGCGCCCAGGCTCGCGGCCGCCCGCGCGTAGCGCGCGTCGAAAGCCCGCCACGGATCGGCCAGCGACAGAAAGAGATAGGGCAGCACGAACACCAGGTGCGCCCAGACCACCGCGGCCCACGTCGCGTCGAGGCGCAGGTGGATCAGCAGCACCTGCAGCCCGAAAAGAAAAGCCACCTGCGGCACGAGCAACGGCAGGTAGAGCAACCACAGGCTGCCCGAGACGGCAGGCCGCCGGCGGCCCGGCGCCACGGGCGACGACGATTCGTTTTCCAGGCAGGCCAGCGTGAGCGCCAGCGCGACAAGCGTGCTCATCGCGCCGATGGCGAACGTCGCGAGCGACGGGTCGGCGAGCCGGCCCGACTGGCGCGCCCAGGTGTCCCCGGTCAGCCCCGGGGGCCACGCATCGGGAAAGCGCCACGGCGTCGCGACCGACCACAGCAGCATGCCGAGCATCGCGGCCAGCGCCAGCACCGCCAGCGTGGCGCCGACGCCTGCCGCGGTCGTCGCGAGCGGCACCACCGCCCCACCCCGCTCGCCGCGCTCGATCCAGCGGCGCCCCACAGGCCGGGCCACGCGCTCGACGGCATGCCAGACGCCGATGCTCGCCACCACCACGGCCAGCAGCAGGGTCGCCGCGGCCGCCGCCGGAAAATACATGCGGACGTCCGGGGCCGAGAACCAGCGAACCGCCATCACGGCCAGCGTCGGCGGGTTGTTGGGCCCCAGGATCATCGCCACGTCGACCACCGACAGCGAGAACGCGAGCACTGCGTAGATGGGCAGCCGCACTTGTGGATAGAGCTGCGGCAGCACCACCTTGAACCACGCGAGCACCGGCCCGTAGCCCAGCGCGCGCGCCGCCTGGATCTGCGCGGGCGCCTGGATCTGGTTGAGCGCGCCGAGGATCATGAGCAGCAGGAAGGGCGTCTCTTTGATCACCAGCGCCACCACCAGCGGCCAGCCCGACGGATGGCCAACCGTGGCGACGTCGGGCGGCACGGTCCAGCCCGTGAGGCCCGGCGACACCCACCGCACCAGCCAGCCCGAAGGCAAGATCAAGAAAGCGAAGCCGATCGCGAGCGCCGAATGCGGCATGGCGAGCAGGGGCGACAGCCAGGTGCCGAGCCGCCGCGACGCCGCGCGTTCATGCAAATGGCCGGCGACGAGGAATGCCAGCGCCACCGACAGCACCGTCGCGCTCCAGCCCGTGGCGAGCGTCGCCTGCAGGCTGGTCGCGAAGCCGGGTGCGGCCAGCAGCGCGCGCCACGGATCGAGGCTCCATTGCGTGCCGCCCGCCGCCGGCAGATAGCCGAAGGCCGGCATCAGCGTGCCGACGAGCCCGCACAAGATGGGAAGCCCGAACGCGGCCACCGTCAGCACCGGCGCCGCGCGCAGCAGCCCGCGACGCCGCGGCGCGGTGGCAGGCGCAGTGGACGCGGCAGCGCCTGCAGCGCCCTCCTGCCCGGCGCTCAGCGCGTGTAGCGCTTCTGCCATTCGGACTCGATGCGGCTCATCCACGACGCGTGCGGTTCGAGCTGCGGCGCACCCAGCTCGGCGGGCGTGGGCAAGGCCTCGCTCGGCGTCAGGCGGTCGAAGCGCGCGCGGTCTTCGGCCGACAGTTTGGCCAGGTCGAGCACGTTGAGATTGCCGAGCTGCCGGATGTCCTGCGCGCGCGCCTGCGTGGCGGGTTCGATGAGAAAGTCGGCGACCACCAGCGCGCCTTCCTTGTGGCTCGCGTTGTACGGAATCGCGACGAAGCTGGTGTTGCCGATCGTGCCCTTGCGAAAGGTGAAAGTACGCGCCGTGTCGGGCAAGAGCCCCTTCATCTGCCAGGTGGCCGCCTGCGCGGGATGGAAGGACACGGTGATGTCGATCTCGCCGTCGTTGAGCAGTTGGCGCTGTGCGGCGCCGTTGTCCGGAAACTGACGGCCCTGGCGCCAGAGCGCCGGCTTGAGCGCGTCGTACCAGGTCCAGAGCGGCGCCGTGACCTGCGCGAAGCTCGCGTCGGTGGCCGGCACCTGAAGCACCGCCGGGTCGGCCACCAGGTCGACCAGGGCCTGCTTCAAGAAGGTGGAGCCGAGAAAGTTGCTGACCACCGGGTGCGTGAGCCGCCCCGGGTGCTTGCGCGCCCAGTCGAGCATCGCGGGCGCAGAGCGCGGAACCTCGGCCGCATCGCGGAGGCGCGCCGCGTCGTAGATGAACACGATCTGCGCCAGGCTCCAGGGCACCGCAAACCCGTCGACCGGCGTGGTGAAGTCGATCAGGTTCGACCGCTTGTGCGTGGTGTCGACGAAGCGGAAGTTGGGGAGCCTCTGCGTGACGGGGCCGTAGAGCAGGCCCTGCTGCTTCATCGCCAGAAAATTCGGCCCGTTGATCCAGATCAGATCGACCGTGCCGCCCTGGTCGCGGCCGGCGGATTTCTCGGCGATGACGCGGGTCACGGCTTCGGAGGTGTCCTTGAGCCGCGTGTGCACCACTTCCACGCCGTAGCGCGCGCGGGTTTGCTCGCCGACCCAGGCGATGAAGGCATTGGTGTTCTCGTCGCCGGCCCAGGCGTTCCAGTAGACCTTCTGGCCGCGGGCGGCCGCCAGCGTCTGCGGCCAATCGGCGAGGGCCTGGGCGGGTGGCTGCGTCGGCTGGGCGGGCGCCTGGGACCACGCCCGCGGCGCCGTCAGCGCGGCGGCGCTCAGGAGGACGAAGCTTCTTCGTTGCAGCATGGAGACTCCGGGTTGCAATGGGATGAGTGGGCGGCGGGCTTCGGGTGGACCCGGCTTCGATCACGCGGCCGGCGTGGCAGGATGACCGATTGTTGCCACACTCTGCCTGCATTATTCGCAACCGGCGCCCGATCGGTTACAAGACCCCAGGCCAACCACCACCGAAGCACGCCATGAAACTCAGCGCCATCGCATTCGACACCGGCGGTACCGTCCTCGACTGGCACAGCGGCGTAGTCCGCGCGCTGAACCGCATCGTGACGCCGCACGAGCCCGCGCTCGACGTGCACGCCTTCGCCAACGACTGGCGCCGCCGCACCATGGCCACCATCGTGGGCCAGAGCCGGCCCAGCTTCAACATGGACGACGCGCACCGCAGCACGCTCGACGACACGCTGGCCGCGTTCGGCCTGGCATCGCTTGGCGACGACGAGCGCCACGCCCTGTGGCGCACATGGCACGAGCTCGACGCGTGGCCCGACTTCCCCGCCGCGATGGCGAGGCTGCGCCGCGCGTTGCCGGTGGTGTCCTTCACCATGCTGCCGACGGCGCTGGTGGTCGACGTGTCGCGCCGCAACGGCCTGGCCTGGGACGCGATCATTTCCTGCGAAATGATCGGCGTCTACAAGCCGCACCGCGAGGCCTACGAAACCGCCGCCCGCTGGCTCGCGCTGCCGCCGGACGAGGTCCTGATGGTCGCCTGCCACAACTTCGATCTGAATGCCGCGCATGCCGCGGGCCTGCACACCGCCTTCGTGCGTCGCCCCGACGAGTGGGGCCCCGCCGGCCCGCCCGACCCGCACCCCAACATGGCCTACGACTTCATCGAAGACGGCTTCGACGCGCTCGCCGCCCGCGTGCTCGGAAGTCTCGATGCCTGATGCCGCTGCCGCGCAGGCCCGTCGCTTCGATCGGCGGTGGCTGCTCGGGGTCGCGCTGGCGGCGGCCGTGCTGCTCTTCTTCGCGTTCGACATCGGCCGTTACCTCAACCTGCAGACGCTCAAGGACAGCCAGGCCGAGCTCGAAAACTGGCGCGCCGCGCAGCCGCTGCGGGCCGCGCTGATC
>JAHJOG010000299.1 GCA_018820395.1 Gammaproteobacteria bacterium
GCAGGCGATGATCGACACCTCGGCGCCCAGCCACTGCACCGTGCGGCCGACCGGCCCGTAGGCCTCACGGCTCAACTGCGCCAGGTCGCGCCCGGTCACCAGCGCCAGCCGCGCCGCCATCATCTGCAGGCACATCGCGCCCAGGCCCGACAACACCACCACCCACAGCAGCGCGAAGCCGAACTGCGAGCCGGCGTGAATGTCGGTGGCCCAGTTGCCCGGGTCCATGTAGCCCACGGCCACCAGCAGGCCCGGGCCGCTGAAGCGCCGCAGCCGCGTCCACAGCGACGCGTTCGCGTCGATTCGGATGCTGCCCCGCACTTCCGACGGGCAGAAGGGCGCGGTGGCGGTGGTGGGGAGCGAGAACAAGGCCTCAGCCGGGAACGATCGCGCCGGCGCCGCCCGCAGCGCCATCGTCCCACTTCGGCCGGCGCATCCTGAAGCGCTGCTCGGCGTGGATCTCGAAGTAATCGGCCGGGCCGCCGCCGCGCAGGATCGGCTGGGCCGCCGCGGTGTCGTAGATGCCGTCGACCAGAAGCGATTGGAGGATGTGCACCGCCACCACTTCGCCCAGCGTGAGCCAGGTGTCGATGGCCGCGCCGGACGCGTCGCGCAGCTGGAACGACTGGGTCAGCCGGCATTCGAAAGCCACCGGGCTTTCGGCCACGCGGGGCACGCCGACGAGCCGCGAGGCCATCGGCGTCAGGCCCGAGAGCACGAATTCGTCGACCTCCGGCGGCGCCATGGCGCTGGTCGTGTTCATCGCTTCGGCGAGCGGCCGCGTCGCCAGGTTCCAGACGAACTCGCCCGTCTCCTGGATGTTGCGCACCGTGTCCTTGTAGCCGGCGCTCGCGAAGCCGATGATCGGCGGCGTGTAGTTGAAGCCGTTGAAGAAGCTGTAAGGCGCGAGGTTCAACCGGCCTGACGCGTCGCGCGTGGAAATCCAGCCGATGGGCCGCGGGCCGACGATCGCGTTGAACGGATCGTGCGGCAAGCCATGCCCCTCGCGGGGCTCGTAGAAGTGAATGTCGCCCAGTACCGAATCGGTCATGCCGGCGCGCCGCCCCTTCGGTGGCGCCCCGCTTCGAGGGAGGGGGTGTCGTTCATGGCCGCGAGGGTACCTCCGACGCACGCGCCGCGCTCACGTGCGGGTGCCCTCGGGCCATGGCCGGTCTGTCGGATCGTCGTGCCGCCGTTGCCCCCGAGTCACTTGAGGGATTTCACCGAGACCGCCGACGGCCCGGCGCGGCGCATACTCGATGCAAAGTCCCGCACCGGCCCGGCTCTTTCGCGTGCGGCAGTCAGGAGACACGCTTGCAGCGCACCGATATCGCCAATCCGGCCTACTTCCACAAGGTCGTCGATTGCCAGTACGCCTGTCCGGCGCACACGCCCGTCCCCGAATACATCCGACTCATCGCGCAACGCCGCTACGGCGATGCGTACATGATCAATTGGGCGTCCAACGTGTTTCCCGGCATCCTGGGCCGCACCTGCGACCGGCCGTGCGAACCGGCCTGCCGGCGCGGCCGCGTGGAAGAGGGCAACGAAAAGCCCGGCGTCGCGCCCGAGCCGGTCGCCATCTGCCGGCTCAAGCGCGTCGCCGCCGACATGAAGGGCGACGTGCGCGCACGCATGCCCAGCGTCGGTCCCGGCAACGGACGGCGCATCGCCTGCATCGGCGCAGGCCCGGCGTCGCTCACCGTGGCGCGCGACCTGGCACCGCTGGGCTACGCGGTGACGGTGTTCGACGGCGAGGCCCGGGCCGGCGGCTTCATCCGCACGCAGATCCCGCGCTTCCGGCTGCCCGAATCGGTGATCGACGAGGAGACCGGCTACATCCTAGACCTCGGCGTCGAATTCCGCGGTGGCCAGCGCATCGAATCCATGAAGGCGCTGATGGACGAAGGGTGGGACGCCATCTTCGTCGGCTGCGGTGCGCCGCGCGGGCGCGACCTCGACCTGCCGGGCCGGCAGGAGGCTGACGCATTCATCCACATCGGCATCGACTGGCTGGCCTCGGTGTCGTTCGGCCACATCACCGAAATCGGCCGGCGCGTGATCGTGCTGGGTGGCGGCAACACCGCCATGGA
>JAHJOG010000300.1 GCA_018820395.1 Gammaproteobacteria bacterium
CGGCCCGCAAGGCCCGGCCCGTGCGCCTCACGCGCACCATCCGCAGCCTCATCTGCCGCACGAGGAGCGCCAACCGCGCCACCACGGCAACAGCCACAGCCCCACCCAGGCAGACGCCATGGCCCATCTGCGTGCCGAGGCTCTTGCCGGCGGCGGCGGTGGTGCGGACGGCCAGCCTGATCCGTTGCGCACCAGCGTCGACCACATGGGTGGCGGCCGCGGTCGCCGCGGAGGTGGCGGCGATGGCGGTGGCTACGGCGGCAATCGCTCCGGTGGCGGCAATCGCTCCGGTGGCGGCAACCGTTCCGGCGGCGGCGGTCGCTCGGGCGGGGGCGGCTACGGCGGCGGCGGTGGTGGTTACGGCGGTGGCGGCGGCGGACGCTCGTTCGGTCGCTGAGATCCATCCAGGGGCGGCCAGCGCATCCGCGCTCGCTGCCCTTTCCCATGGCGTGCCCGGTTGCGAAGGCCGCGTGACGATCGAAGCCGGCCTTCAACGTGCCGGCCGGCGCTCCGTCACGGAATCAGCAACCTGATCTTGGCACTGACGTCCACCGCACAGCCTACCGTCACGTAGCCGATCTTCGCGGCTTTGCGCTGCACCCAGTCGAGACAACGAATCTGATCGGCAAGCACCACTCCAGTGATCGGCCCACCGCCAGCCAGGACCACTGCAACCTCGAACGGATATCCTTTGACTTGACTGGTGATGGGACAGCACAGCATCAACGAGAGCTTGCTGTTGTAAGAAGCCGGAGACAGGACCAGCGCGGGTCTGCGCCCGGCTTGTTCGTGCCCGGCCTGCGGATTGAACTCCAGCCAGACAACGTCCCCACGATCAGGGACATACCCATTGGCAGCGGTTACCAAATTTCGCCACCTACCACCTGGTCGTCGAACGCCAGCGCGTGGCAATTTTGCGGTGTGATTCTCGAGAGCAGATCGTCGAGCGATTCTGCGGCGGGCTCCAGCACGAGGCGCCGCCCCTCCGCATGAAGTTCCAGCGCTTGTCCAATCTGAAAGCCTGCATCTCGAATCGCCCAGGCAGGGACCCGAATAGCGGCACTGTTGCCCCATTTGGCCAATTCGACTTTCATGACGACTCCGGTTGTGGATGTATATCCATTGTAGATACATTGAAGGCGACTGCGAGACACAAGCTTCGGCCAAATCGTCGTCCCGACAGGCTCTCTGCCCGATCTCCCTAGAATTCCTCGATCGCCCATCGGGCCGACCAAGGACTCTCACGCATGCAGCTCGTCGCCATCGACTGGGGAACCAGCAGCCTGCGCGGTGCGCTGCTCGACGCTCGCGGCAAGCCGCTCGAAGAGCGCAGCCATCCACGCGGCATCCTGAGCGTGCCCGCCGGCCAGTTCCCGGACGTGCTCCAGGAGCTGTTCGGCGACTGGCTTCTGCAGCCCGACACCCGATGCCTTATCTCAGGCATGGCCGGCAGCAAGCAGGGCTGGGTCGAGGCGCCTTACTGCCCGTGTCCGGCGGGCGCCGACGAGGTAGGACGCGCCATCGCGCACATCGAGCCCGGCCGCATCGCCATCGTGCCGGGCCTGTGCGACATGCAGCGCGAGGTGCCCGACGTGATGCGCGGCGAAGAGGTGCAGATCTTCGGCGCCATGGCGCTCACCGGTTCGCGTGACGGGCTCTTCGTGCTGCCGGGCACCCACAGCAAGTGGGCCACCGTCCGGCAAGGCCGCGTCACCGGCTTTCGCACTTTCATGACAGGCGAGTTCTATGCACTGCTCGCCCAGCATTCGATTCTTGGGCGCACCCTCGATGCCGCGGCGCCGCTCGACGAGGCGACCTTTCTGCAGGGCGTGACCCAATCCGACAACGGACAAAGCCTGTTGCACAACGCCTTCGGTGCCCGCACGCTCGGCCTGTTCGACCGCCTGCAGGCCGGCGAACTCGCGAGCTATCTTTCGGGCCTGCTGATCGGCGAAGAGCTGCGCACGCAATCCACCCACGCCGGGCAAGACATCGTGCTCATCGGCGCTCCCGCGCTCGGAGAGCGGTACGCGCTGGCGCTGCGATCGACCGGCGCCACGGTTCGCACGCTCGGGTCCGAAGCGACCTGGGCCGGACTGCACGCCCTCTCGCGGTCCATCTTCACCCCTAGGAACGACGCATGACGACCACCACTCCGATGGACAAGTTCACAACGCTCATGGCGGCACTGCCGCTGGTCGCGATCCTGCGCGGCCTGAGACCCGACGAGGCGGCCGACATCGGCGACGCGATCGTCGCAAGCGGCATTCGCCTGCTCGAGGTGCCCCTCAATTCGCCGCGACCGCTCGACAGCATCGCGACGCTGCGCCGGCGCTTTCCCGACGCGCTGGTCGGCGCCGGCACGGTGCTCGACGCGCAACAGGTGCGCGCGGTGCACGAGGCCGGCGGCGAACTCGTCGTCGCCCCCAACTTCGATGCCGAGGTGGTGCGTGAAGCGGTGCGACTCGGCATGGTGTGCCTGCCTGGCGTGCTGACGCCGACCGAAGCCTTCGGCGCGCTCGCCGCCGGTGCCACCGGACTCAAGCTCTTTCCAGCCGAGCTGGCCTCGCCCGCGGCGGTGAAAGCGCTGCTCGCCGTGCTGCCGCCGGGCACCCATCTGATGCCGGTCGGCGGCGTGACGCCGCAGGGCATGGCCGCCTGGCGTGCGGCAGGGGCCACCGGCTTCGGCATCGGCTCCGCGCTCTACAAGCCCGGCCGCCGTGCCAGCGAAGTCGCCGACGCGGCGCTCGAATTCGTCGCCGCCTTTTCCGGCAGCGTGCGCACCTGAAGGCCTGAACCGGTGAACCCAATGACCACCACGACGTCGCACCACGCCGACTACGCGAGCCCCGCAGTGCTGGCACTGCGCCAGAACCTGGCACTGGCCCTGCGCGCGGCGGCGCACAACGGCCTGGCCGAAGGGGTGTGCAACCATTTCAGCGTCGCGCTGCCGGGCGCGCAAGACCGCTACCTGATCAACCCGCGCGGCCTGCATTGGAGCGAGGTCGGTGCGGAAGACATCGTCCTCATCGACACCGACGGCGAGGTCCTCGCCGGCCGACATCGCGTGGAGCCGACCGCCCTCTTCATCCACGGGGCGGTGCACCGCACCACCGGGCATGCGGTGGTCCTGCATTGCCACATGCCCTACGCGACGGCGCTCACGCTGACGACCGACCGCGCACTCGATCCCACGCTGAGCCAGAACGCGATGCGCTACCTCGACCGCATCGCGATCGACGCGCGCTACAACGGCCTGGCGCTCGATCATGCGGAGGGCGAACGCATTGCCCGCGCCATGGCCGGCAAAGACGTGGCCTTTCTGGCCAATCACGGCGTGATCGTTGCCGGAACCTGCATCGCGCACGCCTACGACGACCTGTACTACCTGGAGCGGGCCTGCCTGCACCAGGTGATCGCGCAATCGACCGGACGGCCGCTGGCGCCGGTGGATGCGCCATTGGCACGCCGCGTCGCAGCGCAGGTCCAGGGCGAACGGGAGCAGTCCGACTTGTTCTTCGAGGCACTCAGGCGCTTGCTGCCCGACCCCGCGTCGCGCCGGGTCGGCTCCACGCGCTAAGCACCGGTCAGGCCCCTTCGAGGCGCCGCAACAAACCCGCCATCGTGCGCGGCCGCCCCACCCGGCCGAACCAGGCACCGCCCGCGATGGCCGACGCCACCACCACGCCGTACACCAGCAGCGCCACGCCCTGCGCCGCGAACACGTGGACCAGTTGCCCGCCCCAGCGAAGCGCGAGCCAGCCGCCCAGCCCGGCGACCACGAGCCGAGCGATGTTGCCGAGGATCGGCCACAGCATCCGCCCTGCCCCCTGCGACGCGAAATAGAGCACCAGCCCCAGGCCGAAGAAGCCATAGAACGGACCGACTACGCGCAGGTAATGCGCGCCCGCTTCCAGCATGGCCGGGTCGCTGCCGAAGAGCCGCAGCCAGGACATCGGAAACAGCGCGGCCAACAAGCCGATGCTGCCGCTCAGCACGAAGGCCACGAAAGCACCCGCCCATGCCGCGCGCAGCGCGCGCTCGCGCAGCCCCGCGCCGATGCAGGTGCCGACCATGGCCACCAGCGGTGCGCCCAAACCGAACACCAGCGGCACCAGCAGGTATTCGAGCCGCGCGGCCGTGCCGTAGCCCGCCACGGCTTCGGGGCCGAAATGTCCCGCCAACGCCGTGGCGATGCCGATGGCCAGGTTGGTCGCCAACGTCGACACCGCGCCGAGCAGACCGATGCGCAGGATGTCGCGAAAGAGCGGCCAGCGCAGTCGCACTCCTTTGAGCGAAGGCTTCAGCAGGCTGCGCCGCGACACCAGGTAGCCCCACAGCACCAGCGTCCCGACGAAGTAGTAGATCAACAAGGCCAGCGCGCCACCGGCAATCCCCAGCCCGGGGATCGGCCCCCAGCCGAAGATGAGGAGTGGCGACAGCGGCACCAGCAGCACCACGCCCGCCACCGTCACGTTGGCCGGCACCGCCATGTTGCCCGTGCCGCGGATCACCGCCGCCAGCGAGTTGAAGAGCCACACCAGCACGGCGCCGGCGAACACCCAGTGCGAGTAGGTCACCGCCGCTTCGAGCGAGGCACCGGCGCCGCCCATCTGCACGAAGAGCCAGCGCCCGCCGAGCAGCATGACCAACGAGAACAGCAGTGCGAAGCCGAGCGCGATCACGATCGCGTGCAGCACCAGCGCGTCGGCGTCGTCGCGGCGCCGCGCACCGAGCGCGCGTGCGATGGCCGATGCGATGCCGCCGCCCATGGCGCCGGCCGACGTCATCTGCATCAGCATCACGATCGGGAACACCAGCGCCATGCCGGCCAGCGCGTCGACACCGAGCTTGCCGACGAAGTAGGTCTCGATCAGACCCACCGAAGCCTGAGCCACCATGACCAGCACGTTGGGTGCTGCCAGCCGCAGCAGCGTCGGGACGATCGGCCCTTCGATCAGCAGTCGCGTGCGCGGATCGATCGCGCCGGCGGGACGCCCCGCGCCCGCCAGGCTGCCGGCGCCGGCCGCGCTCATGCCGCGCTCCGGGCCACGACGATCGGGCGGCTTTCACGGATCGGCAGGTTGACCAGCGCGGCGCCCGCGGCCAGTGCGATGTCGATGTACCAGACGATGTCGTAGCTGCCAGTCGCCTGGAACACGTAGCCTCCCAGAAACGCGCCGAAGAAGCCGCCCACCTGGTGCGCCAGCATCACGATGCCGAACAGCATCGCCATGTTGGCCGGCCCGAACATCTTCGCGACCAGCCCTGCCGTCGGCGGCACGGTCGACAGAAAGGTCACGCCCATCACCGCGGCAAAGATCAGCATCACCGCCGGCGTCTTCGGTGCGAGCAGGAACACCAGCACCGCGATGCCCCGCGTCGCATACAGCAGCGCCAGCAGCGACTTCATGCGCCAGCGGCCCACCGCCCATCCCATCGCCAGGCTCCCGACGATGTTGAAGAGGCCGATGACCCCGAGCGCCCAGCCGCCGATGGCAGGCGGCAACCCGCAGGCCGCGACCACGCCGGGCAGATGCGTCGCGAGGAAAGCGACGTGGAATCCGCACACCAGAAAACCCATGCTCAGGTAGCGATAGCTCGGCGTCGACACCGCCTGCCGAATCGCCTCGCGCGCCGTCAGGGCGTGCGTGCCGCTCGCGGCCGCGGCCTGCTTGGCCAGCGACACCGAGTTGCCCTTGAGCACGAAGGCCGCCGGCAGCGCGAGCAGCACCAGCGCGCCGAGCCATTGCATCGCACTGGCCCAGCCCACGCCCGCCGTCAGCGCGATCGCGATCGGCGCCATCGCGAACTGGCCGAATGAGCCGCCGGCGTTCACCACGCCCGTCGCCAGCCCGCGCTTTTCCGGCGCGATCAGCCGCATGGTCGCGGCCATCAGCACCGACGGCCCCGCCATGCCCGCGCCGCCCGCGGCCAGGACGCCGATGGCGAAGATCAACCCCGCGGTGGTGGTCATCAGCGGCGTGATGATCGTCCCGACCGCCACCAGCGCCGCGCCGATGAGCAGCACGCGGCCGGTGCCGATGCGGTCGGCCACCGCACCCGCGAAAGGTTGCGTGAGGCCCCACCACAGCTGCCCGAAGGCGAAAGCCAGGCTGATGCTGCCGATGCCCAGGCCCGTCGACGTGTTGAGCGACGAGAGAAAGAGGCCCATGGTCTGGCGCACGCCCATCGTCAGCGCGAAGGTGCCGGCGGCGGCGAGGAGCACGAGGCCCATGGCGTAGCGTGCAACCAGCGGAGCAGCCACGGTGGGCGCAGCGGGCGCGTTGGATGAAACAGCGGTCTCGTCATTCATCGTCTTCTCCTTCGACGCCCTCGCCCGCTTGCTGCATGAGCGCAAAGCTCTCGTCCAACAGCGCATGCAGCGACATCACCCGGTCGACGCCGAGCAACTCGTTGAGCTGCTTCTGCGCCGCATGCCAATGCCGCTGTGCCTCGGAGCGCTTCTTGCGCCCGGTCTCCGTGATCGAGATCAGGCGACTGCGCGCATCGACGCCTTCGACCTGCACCAGCCAGCCCGATGCGATGAGCGGCTTCAGGTTGCGCGTGAGCGTCGACGCATCCAGCCCCATCGCCTGCGCCAGATCGCTCGGTCGCAGCGGACCGAGGTGCAGCACATGCGAAAGAAGCGAATACTGCGTGGTCTTGAGCCCGCTCTTGCCGACCTCGGCATCGTAGAGACGCGACACCTGCCGCAGCAGCCGGCGCAAGTGGAAATTGGTGCAGCCCTTGGGCTTTTCGGCGGTTTGCATCAAACGATTGTAGCTACAATCATTGCATATGCAACCTTAACCGCAGGAGAACCGAATGAGCGCCACCGATCAACTTGCCGCCTGGCTCGACGAAGGACGCCGCGTGGCCGAACGACTCGACGCAGGCGCCGGCCCGGGGGTTGCCACACGGGAGCAAATCGCCGGCATGAACGGGCTCGAGATGATGCAGGCCATGCTGCGCGGCGAACTCCCCTATGCCCCCATCGCCAAGACCCTCTCGTTCATGCTCGTGTCCGTGGCGCCGGGACAAGCGGTGTTTCAGGGAGCCCCTCTGGCGGAACACCTCAACCCCATGGGCGGCATCCACGGTGGCTGGTTCGCAACCCTGCTCGACTCCGCCCTCGGCTGCGCCATCCACACCCTGATGCCCCCCGGCCGCGCCTACACCACGGCCGAGCTGAGCGTCAATCTGGTGAAGGGCCTCACGCCCAAGATCCGCTGCGTGCGGGCCGAAGGCAAGGTCATCCACTGCGGCCGCCAGCTCGCCACCGCCGAAGCTCGGCTGGTGGGCGCCGACGGCACGCTCTACGCGCACGCGACGACGACCTGCCTGGTGTTCGAGGTCAAGCCGGGCTGAGACCGATCTGGATAAGAATCCGCAGCCTTGGCTGAGGCTTTGCCGCGATCGGTGGGCCGGCCCGTCGTCAGCGGCGGGAGCACCCGGACCTTCAGACGTGATTCAGCCCTGGCATGCCAGAATCCCGCCCCTCATGTCCCCGACCTCCCTCCACCCATGGAAAACGCCAGGCACCTGGCAGCACGCGCTTCCTGCCTTTGGTGCCGTCGCTGCCACGCTCCTCTTGTTGAGCGTCCTGGGTCACGACGGCCGCCGCATCGCGCAAGTGATGGCGCTCGCGTTGCCCGTTCTGGCCTGGCTCACCTGGCCCGTGCGCAGCCCCGCTATGCACGCCTTGCGGTGTGCGGTGGTCTGGCTGTGCGCCATGGCCTTCGCGCTGGACGCGGTGACCCGCGCCTTCCTTCTCGATGCCTACCAGGCCGCGCCGAAAAGTTCGCTGGTGCAATCGGCGGCAGCCAATACCAATGCGCGCGAGACGAACGAATACCTGTCGATGCATTGGCGCTCGCTCGTGCTCTGGTGCGGCGCACTCGCGGCGGCCGGATGGGTCTTCGGCCGCTGTGTGCGCCACGGCGCACGGCACGCGTCGCCGCTGTCGCCCTGGTTCATTGCGGGACTGGCCTTGATCGTCTTGCTCGGCACCGTCGCGCACCTGAGCAAGCCGTGGCGTCGGCTCCATCCGGTCGTGTATTGGAGCGACTGGAGCCGATCGGTCATTGCATTGCGCTCGGGATGGGCCGACCAGGAGCGCGAACGCCAGGTGCTGATGGAACGCGCCAGGGCCGCACAGCCGACGATCGCGCGCGAAGGCCCGGCGACGTTGGTGCTCGTCATCAGCGACAGCATCAACCGCGACAACCTGTCCCTCTACGGCTACGGACGCGCCACCACGCCGCGTCTGCGGGCGCACAAGGCCCTGCTCGGCGACGACATGCTGGTCATGCGGAACGCGTGGTCGGCCGACGCGAGCACCATTCCGTCGCTGCGCAACATGTTCCACTTCGGCTTGCCGCCCGACCAGCAACCGCACCATGTGCTGGCATTGGCGCGCGCCGCCGGCTACAAGATCTGGTGGATGAGCAATCACGACGACGTCGCCATCGAGCAGCAGCACGCTCGGCTGGCCGACGTGGTCGAGATCGTCAACCGCACGCCGGGCCGAGCCGGCGCGTCGCTGGACGGCGAGCTGCTCGACTGCGTGCAGGAGGCGCTCGAAGACCCGGCCGAACGCAAGCTGATCGTGGTGCATCTCATGGGCGCGCATCCCCACTACAGCTTGCGCTTTCCGGTCGGCGCCAACCCCTTCGACGATCACATCGATCCGATCGAAGAAGGGCTGGAGCGCGAGGGTCGCTCACGCTGGGTGCGACGGTTTCGCCAGGAATACGATTCGGCGCTGCTCTATCACGACTTCGTGGTCGCAGAAACGCTTCAGCTGGCGCGGCAGTCACGCCCCGCCGAGGGCTACAAGGCGTGGATGTACTTGTCCGACCACGGGCAGGAAGTCGGGCATGGCGGCAACTTCGCCGGGCACAGCCCCACGACCGCGTCCGGCTATCGGATCCCGGCCATCATCTGGCGCAATCGCCTCACCGGGCCGAACCCCGAAGGGGTCGAGCGCCGTCCGTTCCGCGCAGACTGGGCCGGATGGACGATCACGAACCTGCTCGATGTCCGCTGGCACGGCGACGACACCGATCGCAACGTGCTGGCGCCCGGCTACCGATGGCAGCCGCCGAACCTTCCGGTCGAGGTGCCTTCGTTCGAGGAGTGAGTGCGGCTTTCGCACCGGGGTTATAAACGCCCCATGCGACTCCTCCACACCATGCTCCGCGTCGGCAATCTCCAACGCTCCATCGACTTCTACACGCAGGTGCTCGGCATGCAGCTGCTGCGGAAATCGGAAAACCCCGAATACAAGTACAGCCTCGCCTTCGTCGGCTACGAAGGCAACCCCGCGCAGGCCGAGATCGAACTCACCTACAACTGGGGCACCGAAAGCTACGAAATGGGCACCGCCTACGGCCACATCGCGCTGGGCGTGCCCGATGCTGCGGCGGCCTGCGAAAAGATCAAGGCCGCGGGCGGCAACGTGACGCGCGAGGCCGGCCCGGTCAAGGGCGGAACGACCGTGATCGCTTTCGTGACCGACCCCGACGGGTACAAGATCGAGCTGATTCAACGGCCGGGCATGGCCTGAACCGCCGCGGACGACCTCAGCCGCCCAGGCTCAGTCCGCGCTCGGCACCATAGCGTTCCAGCGCGGGCAGATCGAGCACTGGCTGCGCAAGACCGACGTAGCTGTCCGGGCGCAGGAGATACAGCGCGTCGCGCTGCAAGCCGATGCGGCCGAAGCCGTCCTGCCAGGCGAAGACCTCGAGCGGCACGTCGTGCGCTTCGCACCAGGGAGACAGCTCGTCGCCGGCACGCCCATACACATGGATCTTCCAGCGCAGCTCGGCCGCATCGGAAAAATTGTCGACCGCACCGTCGATGCCGCCGGTCCAGGGCAGGCGATCTCCGCCGCTCACCGAACCGGCGCGGCCTTGGCACAGCGGGCTCGACCGATAGTTCAAGGTGGTCTGCGACACGGTCTTGAACATCAGGTGCCTCACGTAGCGAAGCTTCACCAGTTCCGACATGACCGTCGGCGCGATGCGGGTGCGCACGAGGTCCGCGACGCGCCCTTGCGCCGTCACCAGATGAAAGGCCCGGTCCGTGGTGGCGACCAGCGTGCGGGCGAACTCGATGCGCTCCGGCTCGTAGCTCGCGAGCAGCGCTTCTCCGCCACGCCCCTGCAACACCGATGCGAGCTTCCACGCGAGATTGATCGCATCGCCGATGCCGGTGTTCATCCCCTGCCCGCCGACCGGGCTGTGCACGTGCGCCGCATCGCCCAGGATGAACACCCGCCCCTTGCGAAAGCTGTCGGCCACGCGGTGATGCACGCGGTAAGTGGAAAACCAGTTGACCTTGGCCACGTCGATCTGCAGATTGCGAAGGGCCCGCTGACCGGCGTTGTCGAAGCTCGGGTGCGTTGCCGCCGCTTCGTCGTCGCGCAGGGTCCCCACCAGGCGCACGCGCCCCGCGTCGGCCAGCGGAAAGACAGCCACGAAGTCCGATTCGTCGAGGTCCACGTGCAGCTCACCGTCGATCGCCGGACCGGACGCTTCCACGTCGGCGACGTAGAAGAAGTGCTCGTAGGTGCCGCCCGAGAACCCGATGCCGAGGCTCTTGCGCGCGGCCGAATGCCCGCCGTCGCAACCCGCGACGAAAGGCACCACGCAACGCTCTTCGGTGCCGTCCGCATGGCGCAGGCGGGCGACGACCTGTGCGCCCTGATCGTCGAGATCGAGCAGCTCGGTGTCCCGCTCGACCGCGACACCGGCCGCATGCAGCGCCGCGATGAGCATGCGTTCGTGCTCGTCCTGCGGATAGATCTGCAGAAAGGCGAAAGGCGTGAGGCCGGCCCCGATGTCGCTGAAGTCGAGCTGCGCCTTGCGCCGGCCGCGGGCCCACAGGTTGACTGCCGGCACCTTGTGTCCGCGCGACACCACGGCGTCGGCCAGACCGAGTTGCTGGTAGAGCTCCAACGTGCGCGCCTGGACCGCCAGCGCGCGCGACGTCGTCGCTGGCCCGGACTGCTTGTCGACGATGCGCACCGCCACGCCCTGTCGCGTGAGCCACAGGGCCAGCACCAACCCCGTCGGGCCCGCACCCACCACCAGGACTTCGGCGGGTTTCATGGCGTGCTCCTTTCGCCGGACTCAGCAGCCGAGCAGATCGGCCAGGGCGTCGATGTCGCGCGCATGCAGCGTGTTGCCAGGCTGCGGCGAGACATCCTTGGGATTGGCGACGCCGAACTCGAGCGGGCGTTCGATGTAGCCGGTCAAGAGCCCGCAACCGCGCGCGGCGGCCAGATCGTCGTGGTGCGCGGCCGCGAGCATGACCTGCTCGGGCGGCACGTCGAACACCTTCGCCACGCCGAGGTACGTGCGCGAATCCGGCTTGTACGCCCTGAACACCTCGGCCGAAAGCACGCAATCCCATGGCAGGCCGGCGCGCTTGGCCATGTCCGTGAGCAAGCCGATATTGCCGTTGGACAGCGTGCAAATCGTGTACTTGCGCTTGAGCCGCGTGAGGCCCTGCACCGCGTCGGGCCAGGCCGGCAGCCGATGCCATGCGCGGTTGAGCTCGCGCTTGCGCTCGTCGTCCAGGTGCGTCACGCCGAACTCGGCCAGCACGTGCTCGAGGATGCCGAGGTGCAGGTCGTCGAGCAGCGTGAAGCCGCCCTCGCCGCTCGCGATGCGCGCCATCACGGTCTTCATCGCCGGCTGGTAGCCGCGGCGCCAGGCCAGTGCGAAGGCGCCGCTGTCGACGTCGGGCAAGACCTGCGCGACTTCCGCGGCGATGCCGCTGTGCCAGTCGACGACGGTGCCGAAGACGTCGAAGGCAATGACCTTCAGGTCCGGGAGCTGCCCCTGCCCGTTCATCGCGCCAACTGACACGCCTCGCGGGCGAGCGTCTCGATGCGCGACCAGTCGCCGGCCGCGATGGCTTCGACCGGCACGATCCACGAACCACCCACGCAGGCGACGTTGGGCAGCGCCAGAAACTCCGGCGCGTTTCCGAGGTGCACGCCGCCGGTCGGGCAGAACTTGACCTCGCCGAAAGGCCCCTGCCAGGCCTTGAGCATCGCCAGCCCGCCCGCCTGCACAGCGGGGAAGAACTTGAGTTCGGTGAAGCCGTCTTCCTGGGCCATCATGATTTCGCTGCCGGTCGCCACGCCGGGCAAGAGCGGCAGCCCGAGGTCGTGGCAGGCCTTGCCGACCGAGCGCGTGTAGCCAGGGCTGACGCCGAACTTCGCGCCCGCGAGGGCCGAGGCCTGCGCATCGGCGGCGCTGCGGATGGTGCCCGCGCCGGCCACGGCTTCGGGCACTTCCTTGGCGATGATCTCGATGCATTCCAGCGCTTCGCGGGTGCGCAACGTCACTTCGAGCATGCGGATGCCGCCGGCCACCAGCGCGCGCGCCAGCGGCACCGCGTCCTTCGTGTCGTGCAGCACGATCACCGGAATCACCGGCGCGTCGCGCATCACCTCGGCCGCAGAAATCGATGGGGTCACAGCCATGTGCAGGCTCCTTCTTCGGCAGTCAGTGAATTTCGGCGCATGCCGGCGAACAGGTCGCGGCCCAGGCCGAAGCCGTTGGCGACGCGCAGCGCCTCGGGCATGGCATCGGGCACGCGCTCGGCCCATTCGTCGGCCGGCACGATCACGTCGAGCGTGCCGGCAACGCCGTCGAGCCGCACCAGGTCGCCGTGGGGCACCTTGGCGAGTGGCCCGCCGGCGGCGGCTTCCGGCGACACGTGGATGGCGGCCGGCACGCGGCCCGACGCGCCGCTCATGCGCCCGTCGGTCACCAGCGCCACCCGCAGGCCCTTGCCCTGCAGCACGGACAGCGGCGGCGTGAGCTTGTGCAGCTCGGGCATGCCGTTGGCCCGCGGGCCTTGCCAGCGCACCACGCACACCACGTCGCGGTCGAGCTCGCCGGCCGCGAAGGCCTGCTGCAGTTCGGCCTGCGAATCGAAGACGCGCGCCGGCGCCTCGACCACGTGCCGGTCGTCCGGCACGGAAGAGATCTTGATCACGCTGCGGCCCAGGTTGCCGTCTAGCAGCTTGAGCCCGCCGGTGGCGCTGAACGGTGCCGACACGGGGCGCGCCACGGCGTCGTTCTTCGAAGGCGCGGCAGGCTTCCAGCGGAGCGCGTACGCATCGTCCGCGTTGCCTGCCGATTCGGGAATGCAGGCGAACTCCCGGATGCCGCCGGCGCGCACGGCCAGCACGTCGGCATGCATCAGGCCGGCGTCGAGCAGTTCGCCGATGACGAAGCCCGGCCCGCCCGCCGCCTGGAACGCGTTGACGTCGGCACTGCCGTTCGGGTAGACCCGCGTGAGCAGAGGCACCACGTCCGACAGATCGGAAAAATCGGTCCAGTCGATCAGGATGCCCGCCGCGCGGGCGACCGCCACCCAGTGGATCAGGTGGTTGGTCGAACCGCCCGTGGCCAGCAGCGCGGCCATGGCGTTGACGATCACGCGCTCGTCCACCAGCACGCCGATCGGCGCCACGGCGTGCGGCTCGGCGCCGGCACGGCCGAGCACCGTGCGCACGGCTTCGCGCGTGAGCGCTTCGCGCAGCGAATCGCCGGGCTGGATGAAGGCCGTGCCGGGCACGTGCAGACCCATGGCCTCGAGCAGCATCTGGTTGCTGTTGGCCGTGCCGTAGAAAGTGCAGGTGCCCGGCGCGTGGTAGGCCGCCATCTCGGCGTCGAGCAACCCTTGCCGGCCGACCAGGCCCTGCGCCGCCTGTTCGCGCACCTTGGCCTTGGCCCCGTTGGACAGGCCCGAAGGCATCGGCCCGGCCGGCACGAACACGGTGGGCAGGTGGCCGAAATTCAACGCGCCGATCAGGAGGCCGGGCACGATCTTGTCGCACACGCCGAGCATCAGTGCGGCGTCGAACATGTCGTGGGTGAGCGCGACGGCGGTGCTCATGGCGATCACGTCGCGGCTGAACAGGCTGAGCTCCATGCCGGGCGTGCCCTGCGTCACGCCGTCGCACATGGCAGGCACGCCGCCCGCGACCTGTGCGGTGGCGCCGAGCTTGCGCGCCTCGTGCTTGACGATGTCGGGGTAGCCCTGAAAAGGCGCATGGGCCGACAGCATGTCGTTGTAGGCCGTGACGATGCCGATGTTGGGTGCGCGCTCGGCGACGAGCTTGAGCTTGTCGTTGGCCGGAATGCCGGCCACCGCATGCGCGACGTTGGCACAGCCCATGCGGTCGGATCCGCGATCGCGACAGCGGATCTCTTCCAGTCGGGCGAGGTAGGCGGTGCGCGGGCCGCGGCTGCGCTCGCGGATGCGGTCGGTGACGGCGGCGACGACGGAATGGAGGGCCATGGTGCTAGTCGGTGAGGTTCGTGACGAGCCGGCCGGCAGGAGCCGTGTCGGCCTCGCAGACCATGCACATCGCGTGCCGGGCCACCGGCTGGCTCACCGGCTGAACGCCGCCTGCCGCCACCTCGGCCTTGGCACGCGAATGCGCCACCGCCACGCCGACCACGAACAGCACCACCACCAGAACCAGGCCCAGCACCAGCGCAAGGATGAAATTCAGTTGCGCCTCGTCATCGCCGACAGGTGCCGGACGGGACCGGTACCCCGACGACAGGGGTCGGTAAATAATGGTGTCGTGAACCATGACCGTGAAATTGTAGGCTCCACGCCCCGCGGCGACCCCGGGCCTCCAGGACTCGACCCCATGCCGACTCCCCTGCGCGACCCGAAGCCGATGCTCGAACGCGTCATCACCGAATGGGGCGAGCGCGACGACCTCTGGCTCTTCGGCTACGGCTCGCTCATCTGGCGACCCGAGTTCGGCTTTGTCGAACGGCGCCCGGCGCGCGTGCACGGCTGGCACCGCGCGCTGAAGATGTGGA